>NZ_NQLZ01000048.1:0-43610 GCF_002276395.1 Paenibacillus sp. 7541
CCACGGTTCAGTGGGGTTTAAGGTCTTTTTTATGGCGGCAATGGCCATGCAGAGCATGGTTATCCGGCGCTTGCTGAAGGCGATAAAGACGGGCTCGATATTGTACACTTTTCCGCTGATGGCATCATATATTGAGCTGTGAAATAAATATGGGACATTTTTTGAAAAAGGTGTTGCATTTCGCCGCTATAGATGTTATTTTTAATCTCGTTGAAAACAATATAGGAACCAGGATTCACTCAGGACATGTAATGTTGCGAGAGATTATTCCCTCGGGAAGTGAATGACGTAGGTCCTAGCGGATGAAATTTTCAAACATTTTATTCCTAGGAAGGGGGAACCCGGAAGATGGAGTACTCAACTTTCGGAAGACACGTTGCTGTTGATACTTGGGGAGTCGACTTTGAATTATTGAACAGTGCAGAATTTTTACAAGCTCAGATGGTGGAAGCCGCTGAAGCCTGTGGAGCAACGGTATTATCCGTCCAATCCAAGCAATTTGAGCCACAAGGCGCTACGGTGCTTGTATTGCTGTCGGAAAGCCATCTCTCGATTCATACGTATCCTGAGAGAGGTTTTGCTGCGATTGACTGTTACACCTGCGGGGAGACGGTAGATCCGCAATTGGCTATTGACTACCTGGTATCCGTTTTGAAACCTGAAAAATGCTATGCGAAGAAGCTTGTTCGGGGACTTGGCGAAATGACGGTTGAAACGCCGGAAATGAAGCAGGCCGAACTGGTGTAAGATAGGCCTTTAATTGATGATGAGTATACAATAACCATGGAGTTTTCCATGGTTATTTATTTTTGCGGACCGGGCGTAGACAAGCCTTTGAATACATAAAGGAACAATGGGTAATTAAACGGTATATCTCCATCCGAATAGAACAACAATAGTAAGAAAGTGTCTGTATCCGAGCGCACAGGCAAGGATGAAGAGTATGGGGATTTCATAAACATTTCATAAAATGGACCAGGCTCTAATGTTCAATGTGATATAATGAACGAGGTTAAGTTGTCCTATTAGATTCACAAATGGTTAGCCAACTTGAGATATAGGCAGGTGAAATGCAATGCACATTATCGTTGTCGGCTTGAACTATCGCACAGCGCCTGTGGAAGTCAGAGAACGCTTTGCATTTTCGGAGGAAGAGCTGCCCGAGGCGTTGAAGCAGCTGAAGTCGACCAAAAGCGTATTGGAGGGCGTCATTGTCGCTACTTGCAATCGCACAGAGATTTATGTGGTGGTTGACCGTCTGCATATGTGCGGATATTTTATTCGCAGCTTTATGGAGCAGTGGTTCGGCATCAATCGTGAAGCATTTACGCAATATTTATATATATATGAAGATGAGCAGGCGATCTCTCATCTGTTCAAGGTTGCTTGCGGCCTCGATTCCATGGTGATTGGGGAGACCCAGATTCTAGGGCAGGTCCGCAGCGCCTTTCTGACGTCCCAGAAGGAGCAGGCGACAGGGACCTGGTTCAACATGCTCTTTAAACAAGCGGTCACGCTGGGCAAGCGCGCGCACTCGGAGACATCGATTGGGGAAAGCGCAGTATCTGTAAGTTATGCAGCTGTGGAGCTCGGCAAGAGGATCTTCGGCTCGTTCCACAATAAGAAAGTGCTCATTCTCGGCGCTGGCAAAATGAGTGAACTGACCGTCAAGCATCTGTATGCGAACGGAGCGGCTGAAGTGGTTGTGGCCAACCGTACGCTTGCCCGGGCACAGGAACTGGCCCTCAAGTTTGACGGGAAAGCTTGCACGATCGATGAAGCTACCCGTGCTTTGCATGATATTGATATTGTGATCAGCTCCACCGGGGCCAATGAATATGTGCTCGTTCCGGAGCGGGTGAAGGAAGCGATGAAGAAACGCCCGTCGCGACCGCTGTTTATGATCGATATTGCTGTTCCGCGTGACATTGATCCCGCTGTAGGCGAGCTGACCGATGTATTTCTGTATGATATTGACGATCTGGAAGGGATTGTCGAGACGAATATGGAGATGCGGCGTGCCGAAGCGGCCAAGATTGAAGTTATGATTCAGGAAGAGATCGAAGCCTTCCATTCCTGGCTTAGAATGATGGGTGTGAGACCGGCGATCCGGGCACTTCAGGATAAGGCGAGCAGCATTCATGAAGAAACGTTAACGAGCCTGTTCAACAAGCTGCCTGAGCTGGATGAACGTCAGCGGAAAGTCATCCGTCGTCTGACCAAAAGCATCGTAAACCAGATGATGCATGACCCGATTAACCGGATCAAGGAAATGACAGGCGGCAAGCATGGAACGGAAGCGCTGGATTACTTTACCCATATCTTTGCCCTGGAGGAGCTGATCCAGGAGAACGAACAAGGTGCAGCCAGCCGCTCGAAGCTGAATGCCAAAGCTTCTTCTGCACAAGCCGTATCCTCAAACACTGCGGATGCACAGGCGGAGGAGAAACCGGTCAAGGTGTCTCTGTCCCCGGCCACGCTGTAAGGTGGTGAGCGGCGATATGCTGTTAAACCTCATTTATAATACCGGCATTTGTATCTATGCCCTGAGCCTTCTGTTTTATATCTCGGATTGCGTATCGCGCAATCCGATGGCGAAGCGGATAGGCACAGGGCTTCTTGTCATTACATCGCTGCTTCTGGCAGCGGGCATCGGCTTGCGGGCGATGACCGAGGGACATTTTCCGGTATCAACGCCTTCGGACTTTTTGCTGCTGCTGGCGTTCAGCATCGCTGTTATATCATTGGCATTTCACTGGCTGAACAAATCCGAGTATGCGATTCTACTGATGAATATCGTCGGTTTTGCCGTCATGCTGCTTAATCGGCAGTGGATCTCGGAGGGAAACAACGTATTGACGAGCTGGGAGACCGAGCAGCGCTTGCTGCTGCTGCATATCGGGCTGGCCAGTATCAGTTTTGCCGCGCTTACGGTCGGTGCGGTGTTTGCGGCCATGTATATGTTCCTGCACCGGAAGCTGAAGGTGAAGCAGTGGAATGATACAATTCGCCGTCTGCCCAGTCTGGAGATGCTTGACCTGTACAGCTACCGGGCGCTGATCATTGGAACATGGATATTGGTCGGCTCACTTGCGCTGGCTGTGGTGTCGGTAGCCTCTGCAGGGCGCTGGTCTCTGCTGACGGATATCAAGGTGCTGACAACGCTGATTGCGCTTGGGATGTATATGGTTTATTTTATGAAGCGAAGGCTGTGGAAGTATACGGGGAAACAAGCAGCATTATGGGCATTGGTAGGTTATGGATTCATCGTTCTGAACTTTTTCCTGAATGCCTGGTCCAATTTTCACAGCTGGGCGGGAGTGTGATGATAGATGGCTTATGAGCTTCCGGTGATGCTAAACTGTGAAGGAAGGCTCTGTCTGATTATTGGTGGCGGGAAGGTGGCGGAGCGCAAAGCTTCTGCATTGCGGGAGGCGGGGGCAAGGCTGTGTGTGATCAGCCCCTTGCTCAAGAGCGCCCGTCTCGCCGGGTGGGCAGATGACGGTTCTATTGAATGGAAGGCCCGGGCCTACAGGGAAGGCGACCTGAACGGGGCCTTTCTTGTGCATGCGGCGACGGATGCCCCCGACGTAAACGCCAAAATTGCGGCGGATGCGGATCGGCTGGGCATTCTTGTGAATGTGGCGAGCGAAGGCAGCTCCGGGTCATTTACCAATCCCGCGGTGCTTCGGCGGGGAAGATTGACTGTGGCCATCGCGACTTCAGGAGCTGGACCGATGGCTTCCGTAACGATCAAGGAGCAGCTGGAGCATCAGTTCGGGGAGGAATATGAAGCGTATCTTGATTTCCTATATAGGATGCGTACCGCTATTAAAGATGAGGTGGAGTTGCCGGAGCAGCGAAGATGTTTGCTGCACAAGCTGTACCGCCTGGATATACTCGAGGAGATTCGGCGGGGGGACAATGCCAATGCCCCGTGGGACCCGGATAAGATCAAGCAATGGATTGAACAGAATCGGGAGGAATAGATATGACGCGAACAATTGTAGTGGGCAGCAGGCAAAGCGCGCTTGCGCTTACCCAAACCGGGCACGTGATTGATGATTTGAAACGGATCGCGAAGGAGCAAGGGCTGGAATACGAATTCGAAGTGAAGAAAATTGTCACGAAGGGAGACCGCATTCTGGATGTGACATTGTCCAAGGTCGGAGGCAAAGGCTTGTTTGTCAAAGAGATTGAGCAGGCTATGCTGGACGGCGAGATTGATATGGCCGTCCACAGCATGAAGGATATGCCGTCCGTTCTGCCGGAAGGGCTTACGTCCGGTGCGGTGCCTGTGCGGAAGGATCCGAGAGACTGTCTGATCTCCAAGGTCGGTGGAACCCTTGATGATCTTCCGCAAGGCGCGAAAGTCGGGACAAGCAGCCTTCGTCGCTCAAGCCAGCTCAAGGCTTACCGGCCTGACCTGCAGGTTGAATGGATTCGCGGGAATATCGATTCCCGTCTTCGCAAGCTGGAGGAAGGCGAGTATGATGCGATTATTCTTGCTACAGCAGGCCTGCAGCGGATGGGCTGGGAAGACAGGGTGACTTCTTATCTGCCGGTGGAGATCAGCCTGCCTGCTGTCGGACAAGGGGCGCTTGGCATTGAATGCCGCGAGGATGACCAGGAGCTGCTGCAGCTGCTCGCGTTATATAACGATGAGGCTACGGCACGGACGGTGGCGGCAGAGCGAAGATTTCTGAGCGAGCTCAATGGCGGCTGCCAGGTGCCGATCGGAGCTTATGCCGTGCTGAAAACCGGGGATTCCCTTGGAGACGGAAACATCATACAATTAACAGGAATGGTTGGCTCACCGGAAGGCGATATCATCCTGAAGGAAAGTGCGGAGGGAACGGATCCCGAAGCGCTCGGGATGGAAGTGGCTGAGAAGCTGAAGGCCAAGGGAGCGGAGAAGATACTGGCGCAAGTTAGGGGATGATCGGATGGCTGGCAAGGTGTATTTGGTAGGTGCAGGACCGGGGGATGCCCGGCTGATCACGATCAAAGGCAAGGAATGCATTGAGAAGGCGGATGCCATCGTTTATGACAGGCTGGCTAGTCCGCGGCTGCTCGGATGGGCAAGGCCGGGAACACAGAAGGTGTATGTCGGAAAGCTGCCGGACAGGCATACGATGAAGCAGGAGGAAATCAATCGTTTGCTGGCCGACCTTGCCCTTGAAGGGAAGGTTGTGGTGCGGCTGAAGGGCGGAGATCCTACCATTTTCGGCCGGGTCGGAGAGGAAGCCGAGCTGCTGCGGCAGCTGGGCATTCCTTATGAGATTGTCCCGGGGATCACCTCGTCGATCAGCGTTCCGGCGTATGCCGGTATTCCGGTTACGCATCGTGATCTTGCCTCCTCCCTGTCAATTATTACGGGGCATGAGAGCCCGGACAAGCTGGACCGAATGATCCAGTGGGACAAAGTGACGAACGCCACTGGCACGCTGATTTTTATGATGGGCGTTGCGAAAATCGGTTACATCAGCCGGCAGCTGATCAAGCACGGCAGATCGCCGGCTACGCCGGTTGCGTTGATCCGGTGGGGCACACGGGCGGAGCAGGATACGCTGGTGGGCACGCTGGCGGATATCGAGGAGCGAGTGAAGGCGGCTGATTTTCAGCCGCCTGCCGTTATCGTTGTAGGCGAGGTGGTGCACCAGCGAGAGAAGCTGCAATGGGCGGAGCATCTGCCGCTGTTCGGCAAACGCATCCTGGTTACGCGCGCGCGCAGTCAGGCCAGCGCGCTCGTATCCCGAATCGAGGAGCTCGGCGGTGAGCCGTACGAGTATCCTGTCATTGACACCGTTATGCCGGATTCGGAGGAAGTGCTAAGCGGCGTGAGACATGCGATGGAAGAGCTCGGTACATATGATTGGGTGTTCTTCACCAGCGTAAACGGCGTCGATTATTTCTTCCGGCATTTGAAGGCATGCGGCAAAGATATCCGCGCGCTGGCATCAGCGCGGATCGTGGCCGTGGGGCCTGCTACGGGAGAGGCACTGCGGGAGCGGGGCATCGCTGCGGAGGTGCTTGCCGAACGCTTCCAGGCCGAAGGGCTGATTGATGCGTACGGGCCAGTGCTTGCTCCCGGGCAGCATGTATTGCTGCCGAGAGGAGACAAGGCCCGCCGCTGGCTGCCGGAGAAGCTGGAAGCGCTTGGACTGCACGTAACGGAAGCGGTGATGTATGAAACGGTGCTTGTCGGTGAACATGATGACGAGCTGATGAAGCTGCTCATGGAAGGGGCGGTGCATGCGGTAACGTTCACCAGTTCCTCGACGGTGACCAACCTGCTTCAAGCGCTGAAGAGCATGGGGGTCGAGCGTCCGGCGGAGCAGCTGCAATCATCGAGCATTTTCTGCATCGGTCCTGTGACGGCGAAGACTGCCGAGGATGCCGGACTGCAAGTGAGCAGAACGGCCGATGAAGCTACCATCGACAGTCTCGTGCAGGCGCTATGTGAATGGAATGCAGAGAATCCGAGACGCCTTCAGGCGCTGGAGAAGCTCAACCTATAACGGGAGCGGGCAGCGCGCTATGGCATGTGAAATATAAATCAACATCTTTTGGAGGTATAACCAATGGCTTTTCCTATCGTACGCCACCGCCGGCTGCGCCAAAATGCCGGCATTCGAAGCATGGTCCGCGAGACGGTGCTGCATGTTGAAGATTTGGTTCAGCCAATCTTTGTATCTTATGGAAGCGGGGTTCACACGGAAATCTCCTCGATGCCGGGCGTGTTCCAATTTTCACTCGACACGCTGAAGGCAGAGGTAGACGAGATTGTATCGCTCGGAATTCCCGCCGTCCTTCTGTTTGGCATTCCGGAAACGAAGGATAGCGTAGGGACCTCCGGATTCGACGAAAATGGCATCGTGCAGGAAGCGACGCGGTTAATCAAGCAATGGTATCCGGATTTGATTGTGATTGCCGACACCTGCTTGTGCGAATTTACTGACCATGGCCATTGCGGTATGGTGCATACCTTTGAGCGGGACGGCCATGTCCATGGGGATGTGCTGAACGACGAATCGCTTGAACTGCTCGCTCGCACAGCGGTTTCCCAGGCGAAGGCCGGGGCCGACATAATCGCTCCATCCAATATGATGGATGGGTTCGTCCAGGCCATTCGCGCTGGACTCGACGAGGCCGGCTTCGAGAATGTACCGATCATGTCATATTCGGTCAAATATGCTTCGGCTTTCTACGGACCATTTCGCGATGCTGCAGATTCTGCGCCGCAATTTGGCGACCGCAAAACCTATCAAATGGATCCGGCCAACGTCAGGGAAGCGCTGCGTGAAGCCGAATCCGACGTGCTGGAGGGGGCTGACATGCTGATGGTGAAGCCGGCTATGGCTTATCTTGATGTAGTCCGGCTGCTTCGCGATCAATTCGATCTGCCCATCGTCGCTTACAATGTGAGCGGGGAATATTCGATGATTAAAGCGGCCGCCCAGCAAGGCTGGATCAGCGAACAGGCGATTGTGATGGAACTGCTGACCAGCATGAAGCGGGCGGGTGCCGACATCATCATCACCTACTTCTCTAAAGATGCGGCCCGCTGGATGCGCTAGTGTCGTCGCTGTAGTTCATTACTATTAGTACAGTTAGGAGTGCATGATATGAGTGAAGGTTTGCGTAAAGAGCAGCTGTCGCGTTCTGCTTTTGAAGAAGCGAAGCAGTATATTCCCGGGGGCGTCAACAGTCCGGTTCGGGCGTTCAAATCCGTCGGCTTGACACCGATCTACATGGATCGCGGGGAAGGCAGCCGAGTGTATGATATCGACGGAAACAGCTTTATTGACTATGTAGGCTCTTGGGGCCCGCTTATTATGGGACATGCCCATCCTGAAGTGGTTGAAGCGCTGAAGGAAACGGCGGAGAAGGGGACAAGCTTCGGTGCCCCGACCTTGCTGGAGACCGAGATGGCAAAGCTGGTTTGCGAACGGGTGCCATCGATTGAAGTCGTGCGCATGGTCAACTCGGGAACGGAAGCGACGATGAGTGCGATTCGTCTGGCCCGTGGTTATACTGGCCGGAGCAAAATTATTAAATTCGAAGGCTCCTATCATGGACATGCGGACAGTCTGCTCATTAAAGCCGGCTCGGGCATCGCTACATTGGGACTTCCGGACAGCCCCGGCGTGCCGGAAACGGTTGCGGCGAACACCATCGCCGTGCCTTACAACGACCTGGAGTCGATTCAGCTGGCGTTCGAGCGTTTCGGCGAGGAGATTGCGGCTGTTATCGTGGAACCGGTGGCGGGCAATATGGGCGTTGTGCCTCCGGCGGAAGGCTTCCTGGAAGGACTGCGCAAGCTGACTTCGGATTACGGCAGCCTGCTGATTTTTGATGAGGTGATGACCGGATTCCGCGTAGGGCTTCATAGTGCACAAGGACGCTACAATGTTACGCCGGATTTGACCTGTCTTGGCAAGGTGATCGGCGGCGGGCTTCCGGTCGGCGCATATGGCGGCAAGCGTGAGATTATGGAGCAGATCGCTCCGGCAGGGCCAATTTACCAGGCGGGAACGCTGAGCGGCAATCCGCTGGCGATGGCGGCAGGCTACACGACGCTGAAGCTGCTGACGCCTGAAGTATATGACCGCCTTGAGAGATTAGGTGCAAGACTCCAAGCAGGAATCGAGCAAGGGGCGAAGGAGTTTGGCATCCCGATGTCGGTGAATCGGGTCGGCTCCATGGTGTGTCCGTTCTTCACCGATACCCCGGTAGTGAACTTTGATACCGCCAAGACAAGCGATCTTGACATGTTCCGCCGTTACTTTGCATTGATGATTCAAGAGGGCATCAGCGTGCCGCCGTCACAGTTTGAGGGCATGTTTATTTCCGGCGTCCACACCGAGCAGGATATCGACGCTACGATTGAAGCATGCACTCAGGCGTTCCGAAGCTTATGAGCTATCAGGGAAGCTGGGATAAACGGGGGGAGTGGCTGGAGCTGATCCCCGGCAAGTCCATCGCGGGCCAGGCAGACCGGGAAGAGGCGGCTCGTCAGTGGCTGCTGGAAACGGTAGGCATGCCTGAGAAGCTGTACCGCAAGCTCCGTCATGAGCGGGGGATCGAGTGGAGAGGGGATCGGCTGCGGCTGATCCTTTTTCCGTATCGTGAGTATGGCGTGGAGCCTGTATGGCATGAGCTGGAGGTGCTGTATGAGGATGATTTCTGTCTGGTGGCGAACAAGCCTGCCGGGATCAATGTCCACGGAGATAGTACCGGGGGGGAGGAACTGACCCTGAACCATGCGGTTGCGGCGTACTATCAGGCTTCCGGCCTTCATACGGCCGTCCGTCCTATCCATCGGCTCGACAAGGATACAACCGGACCGGTGCTCTATGCGAAGAATGAATATGCGCAGCTCAAGCTGGATGAGGACATGCGTGAGAAAAAAATCGCCCGCATCTATGCGGCCATCGTTCAAGGACAGGTGCAGGATGGATTGACGACGATTGATCTGCCGATCGGTAAAGACCGGCATCACCGCAGCCGTCGCCGAGTGTCTCTCACCGGGCAGCAAGCGGTAACGCATATCTTGTCGGTGGAAAGGAGCCGCGGCGTCAGTCTGCTGCGGCTGCGGCTGGAAACCGGCAGAACGCATCAGATTCGTGTGCATATGAGCCACATGGGACATCCGCTGATTGGAGATTCGCTGTATGGCGGCAATGCCAGACCGTTCGGCCGACAGGCGCTGCATGGTGAACGCTTGATCTTCGCTCACCCGTTAACCGGAGAGCAGATTGAGGTGTTAGCTCCGTGGCCGGAGGATATGTTACAGCTGAAAGAGGACAGCTTGTTTCTTTCCTAGTTCTATCGTCAAAAAAGTCATGCTCTTCTATTTTCGGCATATAGATAAGTTGAGTGGCAAAAATGGGCTCATGCCGTGAGGGACAGCTTCACGGATAGTATATGCCGAAAGGAGGACATTCCCGTGTTTGACCAGTCCTACGGATTGCGGTTTGATATTTACGAAAGAATCAATTTAGCGGAAGATTTGCCGGGAATCGATGAACTAGAAGAGGCCGAATTGATCCCTCACATTCAGGTGATCAGCCAGCAGGACCAGGCGACGCTTCGAGGCCATTTGCTATTGGCCGGATTGTATAAAGGCGATAGTGAAGCGGGGGAAACGGAGCCGCTGGAGCATTGGATTCCGGTTGAAATTACCGTGCCTCTAAACCGCGTGTCTTCGCTGGATGACATTGCTGTTGAGATCGAGAATTTCGATGTGGATCTACTGTCCAAACGCAGCCTTAACATTACCGGCGTACTGTCATTGAAAGGCATTCAGGCTGCTGCGAAGCAGACGCGCGAAGCTTCCTGGAGCGGCGAGGAATTTACCGTGGTACATGCTCCCGACCAAGCTGAGCAGGAGGCAGCTGAGACCTACTTGAAGCTAAGCCAATTCGATTCAGAGCCGGGCTCTTCATCTGCTGCATCACAGCCTGAGGCGGGACACGGCGAACCGATTCACGACCGTGTTATTGAGGCTGAACCTGCCGGAGAGAACCGCACCGATCAATATTTGGCTTCCTGGGCCGAGTATGAGCGTCAGATTCGTCTGCAGGCAGAGCAGGAAGGACAGCAAATACAGGCTGGCAGCGGTGGAATACCGGCTTGGCCTGGGGTGGATCAATCGTTTGAGCAGGCAGCTCAGGCAGCTCAGGAAGAAGAGGCAAGCCGGGCAGAACCGTTTGGGGAAGCCGCGCAGCCAACAGATGCTTTTGCCCAGAATTTCGGCGATGCAGCGGAGCCTGCCTTACATAAGGAGGGGGCTGCCGAACCTGAAGCTGAGCCGTCATTCCCGAGTGTATGGCAGTTTGAGCGCGGGGCTCAACCTGAGCAGGCGCCGGAAGAACAAGCCTCCGTTTTTCCGGGCTTAACCGATCGCCAGCCGGAATCGGATCAGCTGCCAGTGCTGGAGTCGAGTCAGACTGAAGTGAACCAGTCGCTGGAGGCCTATTCGGCTGATAACAGCGCCCTGGAAGCATCCTCGATTCAGGAGGAAGAGGTTCAAGCCAGACCTGAACCGAAGGTAGCCTTCACCACGAAGACGAGCGACAAGCCAAGCGGTGAAAACCTTGGTTTCTCCTCGCTGCTGCAATCGAGCCGGACCGTCCAGGATCAGGACGAAGCGCTGGCCCGTGAAGAGGAAGAAATGGTGGAGGAAACGGCGGAGACATCGGCAGCGGAGGATGTGCAGTGGAAGAGCCTGTTTTTGGGCAGCAGACAGGAAGAATCGCCGTTCCGCAAAGTAAGAATGTGCATCGTGCAGCGTGAAGAGACGCTGGAGCTGATTGCCGAGCGCTATCAGTTAACGCCGCGGGAGCTGCTGCTGTATAACCGGATGTCCGAGCAAACGATCGAAGAAGGTCAGGTTTTATATATCCCTCAGTAATAGAAGTCACACCATATGGGGGAGCGCCGCACAGCAGCAGGTCAAGGGGATAGGCTCCTTGGTCTGCTGCTTGCTGCATTTGCGCACGAGGCTCCTGATGCAAGTGCCGCATGAAAATGTCTAGATTTGTCGGATAGAGGCATATATGGCCAGGAAGATGATTATCGCTATTTTTACATAGGTATACAGAGCTTTGGGCTCGGAAATACTCGAAATATTGACTATATGGAACAAGCACGTTAATATTGGAATATAATGAAGCACAGAAGTTTCAAAGAATAATGACGATGAACGGGAGAAGTAGGAAGGCTGACCTTCAGAGAGCGGGATTGTGTACGCTGTGAGATTCCGCAGGCAACGGCTTTTGCGAACAGTCACCCGGGAGTTGCATGCTTGAATCGTAGTACATGGCGGAAGTCCCGTCCGTGAGTGTAGAGCATGCCGGCTGCAGCCGTTACCTGTATAAAGTGTCGTGTTGACAGTCTTTTTGTGGATAAGTCCAATCTTTGAAACGAAGTCACCGCGAAACAAAGGTGGTACCGCGAGAGCACAGTCTTTCGTCCTTTGAGGACGAAAGACTTTTTTTGTTTTTGCTTGCAGAAATGGTTCAGCCGGGCTTTATGAAAACATTTCAGCTTGGCAATGATGATTAACAATAACGGAGGTACAAACATGGAGCTCAAAGAAAATCAGGCAACAAACCAGATGCCGACGACGTATGATCCGAAGGCAGCTGAACAGAAATGGTATCCGTACTGGAAGGAAGGCGGCTTCTTTCGAGCGGGACAACGTCCCGACGCCAAGCCTTTTACGATTGTTATTCCCCCGCCTAACGTAACCGGGATGCTGCATATTGGCCATGCGCTGGACTTTACCCTTCAGGACATTTTGATCCGGGTGAAGCGGATGCAGGGCTATGATGCGCTGTGGCTGCCGGGATCGGACCATGCGGGCATCGCCACCCAGACGAAGGTTGAGCAGAAGCTTCGTGAGAGCGGAATCAGCCGTCATGATCTGGGACGGGAGAAATTCCTAGAGAAGGTATGGGAATGGAAGGGGCAGTATGCCGATACGATTCGTGAGCAGTGGTCGAAAATGGGGTTGTCTCTCGACTATTCCAGGGAGCGCTTCACATTGGACGAGGGATTGTCCAAGGCGGTTCGCGAAGTGTTTGTCAAGCTGTATGAGAAAGGCTTGATCTACCGCGGGAAATATATCATCAACTGGGACCCGGCAGCGCGCACGGCGTTGTCTGACATCGAAGTTGAATATAAAGAAGTGCAAGGGCATTTATATCACCTGACCTATCCGCTTAAGGACGGCAGCGGCAGCATTACGGTGGCGACTACGCGTCCGGAGACGATGCTTGGGGATACGGCCGTGGCCGTTCATCCGAAGGATGAGCGCTACAAGGATATGATCGGCAAGACGCTGGTGCTGCCGATTGTCGGCCGCGAAATTCCGGTTATTGCCGACGAATACGTCGAGAAGGAATTCGGCAGCGGTGCGGTAAAGATTACGCCTGCGCATGATCCGAACGACTTCGAGATGGGACTTCGCCACAATCTTCCGCAAATCATCGTGATGGATGAATCGGGTACGATGAATGAATTTGCAGGCAAGTACCAGGGGCTGGACCGCAGCGAATGCCGGAAGCAGATCGTGAACGATCTGAAGGAAGCCGGCGTGCTGGTGAAAATTGAGGATCACGTTCATCAGGTTGGCCATAGCGAGCGCTCTGGCGCCGTTGTTGAGCCGTATCTGTCCACCCAATGGTTCGTTAAAATGAAGCCGCTGGCCGAACAAGCCATTGCAGCGCAGAAATCCGGGAAAGGCGTTCATTTTGTCCCGGAACGGTTCGAGAAAACATATCTGCAATGGATCGAAAATGTCCGCGACTGGTGTATTTCTAGACAGCTGTGGTGGGGACACCGGATTCCGGCGTGGTATTGCGAGGACTGCGGTGAGCTGCATGTGTCCCGCGAGGATCTCCAGACCTGCTCGAAATGCGGAAGCAGCCAGCTGAAGCAGGATGAGGACGTTCTGGATACGTGGTTCAGTTCGGCGCTGTGGCCGTTCTCCACGCTGGGCTGGCCGGAACAGACCGAAGATTTCAAGCGTTATTACCCAACCGATGTGCTGGTAACCGGATATGACATCATTTATTTCTGGGTGGCACGCATGATTTTCACCGCGCTGGAATTTACGGAGCAGATTCCGTTCAAGGACGTGCTTATGCACGGTCTCGTCCGCGATGCGGAAGGCAAGAAGATGTCCAAGTCACTCGGCAACGGGGTTGATCCGCTGGATGTGATCGAGCGCTATGGTGCGGATGCGATGCGCTATATGATCTCTACCGGCATTACGCCTGGTCAGGATCTTAGATTCCGCTGGGAGCGTGTCGAGCAGGCGCGGAATTTTGCGAACAAGATCTGGAACGCTTCACGGTTTGCGCTGATGAACCTGGAAGGGTTCAAGGTGGAAGATATCGATATTTCCGGCGAGCTCGGCACAGCGGACCGCTGGATTCTTCACCGCCTGAACGAAACTTCACGCGACATTACGCGTCTAATAGATGCCTACGAGTTTGGCGAAACCGGTCGACTGCTCTATAACTTTATCTGGGATGATCTGTGCGACTGGTATATCGAGTTTGCGAAGCTGTCTCTTTACGGCGAGGATCAAGCAGCCAAGAAGAAGACTCAGTCCGTGCTTGTCTATGTTCTGGACCGGACGATGCGCCTGATTCATCCGTTCATGCCGTTCATCTCGGAGGAAATCTGGCAGCATCTGCCGCATGAAGGCGAAACGATCATGCTGGCGGCTTGGCCGGAGTATGACCCAGCTTTGGAGCATGCGGAGGCGGTGTCCGAAATGAACCTGCTGATGGACGTGATTCGTGCCGTGCGTAACATCCGCGCTGAAGTGAACGTTCCGATGAGCAAAAAAATCGAGCTGCAGCTGAAGCCGGTGGATGAGCATACCTACAACATTATCGAGCGAAATGCCGACTATATTCGTCGTTTCTGCAACACCTCGGACTATCGTTCCTCCGTTTCGCTGGAAGCGCCGGATAAAGCGATGACCGCTGTTGTCACAGGAGCAGAGCTGTTCCTCCCGCTGGCGGGTCTGATTGACATCGCCCAGGAGATTGCCCGTCTGGAGAAGGAAATCGAGCATTTGAACAGCGAAGTCGAGCGTGTCGAGAAGAAGCTGGGCAATCCGGGCTTTGTATCGAAGGCGCCTGCAAAGGTAATTGAAGAAGAACGTGCCAAACTGGCAGACTATTCTGACAAACGCAGCAAAGTAATTGCCCGCATCGAAGAATTGAGGGGCTAACGGATGACGAATCTTGACCAGAAGGTGAGAAATATGGTGGATCAATCCGGGGCTGTTACGACAGCCCCTCTTGAAAGCTATGAAGAGGCTGTGGCCTGGATCAATGGCCTGGTTTCGTTTGGCATACGTCCGGGAATGGATCGAATACAGTGGCTGATGGAGCGTTTGGGGCATCCCGAGCGCCGCTTGAAATTCATTCATGTTGCCGGCACGAACGGGAAGGGATCGACCTGTGCATTCCTGACCAAAGCGCTGCTGGCAGGGGGATTTACGGTAGGCACCTACACGTCACCGTATATCACGAAGTTTACGAACCGTTTCCAGTACAACGGCGAGGATATTCCCGAGGAGACGCTGCTGAAGCTGGCTAACCGGCTGCTGCCTCTCGTGAGCGAAGTGGCGGAGACAGAGCTTGGCTCTCCGACGATGTTCGAGGTGTCCACGGCGCTGGCCATTCTGTACTATGCCGAGGAGACCTACCCCGATGTGGTTGTGTGGGAAACCGGGCTTGGCGGACGTCTGGATGTGACGAACATCGTTCATCCGATCGTGTCTGTCATTACAAACATCGGGATGG
Source organism: Paenibacillus sp. 7541 (assembly GCF_002276395.1). Classification (NCBI taxonomy): domain Bacteria; kingdom Bacillati; phylum Bacillota; class Bacilli; order Caryophanales; family Paenibacillaceae; genus Paenibacillus; species Paenibacillus sp. 7541. The sequence goes on from NZ_NQLZ01000048.1 coordinate 15,336, forward strand.
ATCATACGGATGTGCTGGGAGATACAATCGAGGCGATCGCTGCGGAAAAAGCGGGGATTATCAAGCCTGGCGTTCCTGTCGTGAGCACTGTGACCCAGCCTGAAGCGATTGCCATACTGAAGGAAACAGTAGAGCGCAACCGCACGACCCTGTATCTGGCGGGTGAGCAGTTTACGTACGAGCGGCTGAATGGAGACGAAGAGGGACAAACGTTCCGGTTTGAAGGGCCGTTCCGCAGCTTAGAGCTGGACATCGCGATGCAGGGAGCGCATCAGTGCGCGAATGCGGCGCTAGCCATGATGACGCTGGAGGTGCTGCGACAGTATCTGGCTTTTATCATTGAAGAGGATGACCTGAAGCAGGGATTCAAGGATACCTTCTGGGCCGGACGGCTTGAACAGGTGATGTCATCACCGCGCATTGTCGTTGACGGCGCGCATAACCCGGAAGGGGCTGAATCGCTCGCCAATAGCCTGCCCCAGATCTACAAGTATCGAAAGCTCAACTTCATGATGGGAATGCTGGCAAATAAGCATCATGATTCCTATTTGCAGCATATACTGCCTATAGTGGATACGCTTATCCTGACTGAACCGGATTTCCGGAAAAAAATGGACGCCAAGGCGTTAGGAGACATCGCAGAGCAGTTAAGGGAGCAATATGCCAAACCGACACTGCAAGTCATCGTAGAGCCGGATTGGAAAAACGCACTGGAGCAATTGAAGTCACGGACAGAAGCGGAGGACCTTGGGGTGGTGTCGGGCACGTTATATCTGATCGCCGACGTGCGTTCCAGCCTCCTGGGACTTTCCGATGCTGAAAAAGGTTGGTGAGATCTGTTGAATACATCAGAACATGTTCATTTTATCGGAATTGGCGGCTACGGGATGAGCGCCATTGCACGAGTAATGCTGGAAATGGGATATAAAGTCACGGGATCGGATGTGGCTTCTCAGGAATTGACAGAAAAGCTGGCGGCCAAAGGCGCCAAAATTTATATAGGACATACTGCGGAGCAGGTGCAAGGTGCGGATGTGGTCGTTTATTCCACGGCGCTGCCTAAGGATAATGTGGAGCGGGTTGCTGCGGAAAATATGAACATTCCGGTCCTTCACCGCTCGCAAATGCTGGCCCGGCTGTTGAACGAGCGCAAAGGGGTGGCCGTTGCGGGAGCTCACGGCAAAACGACGACCTCCTCCATGATCGCCTTGGTAATGGAGGATTGCGGAGCCGATCCTACTTTTATCATCGGCGGAGAAATTATGAATGTAGGGACGAATGCCAAAGCGGGACAAGGTGAGCATGTGGTGGCTGAAGCTGACGAAAGCGACGGCTCGTTCCTGCAGTATCATCCGTGGCTCGGCATCGTGCTTAACATTGAAGCGGACCACCTGGAGAACTACGATGGCGACTTTGATCGTCTGAAGTCCGCTTACGTTCAATTTTTGGGACAAATCAAGAAAGATGGTACGGCGGTGGTCTGCGCGGATGATGAGAATATCCAGGCCATATTGCCAGACCTGAATTGCAGTGTGACGACGTATGGCATTCACTCTGATGCCGACTATACGGCCACTGACCTTGTGCTTGGCGACCGCCAGGTGAGCTTCACCATGCTCCACCGGGGGCAGAAGCTGGGAACGATCGAGCTGTCTGTGCCGGGCAAGCATAATGTATATAATGCCATGGCCACGGTCATCGCTTGCATGAAGGCGGGAATTTCCTTTGAGTCGATTGTGCAGTCCATCGTGAAGTTTAACGGGGCTAAACGGCGCTTTCAGGTGCTGGGAGAATCGAAAGGAATTCTCGTTATCGACGACTATGCGCATCACCCGACGGAGATTGAGGCCACGATCAGCGCGGCCAAGGCTACAGGAAAACGGATTATAGCCGTTTTCCAGCCCCAGCGGTATTCCCGGACGTTCTTCCTGCTGGATGCCTTCAGCCGGGCCTTTAGCGAGGCTGATGAGGTGATCATCACCGACATCTACTCCCCGGCGGGGGAGAAGCAGATCGAAGGGGTAAGCTCTGCCCGGCTGGTGGAGCTGATCGTGCAGAACAGCAACAGCGGTGCCCGCTATCTGCCTACGAAGGAAGATGTGTTGAGCGATCTTGCAGGGCGTGTGAAAGAAGGGGATCTTGTGCTGACGATGGGTGCCGGCGACATTTGGAAAGTAGGCGCGGCCCTCGCGGATTCCATCAAATCCAAGAAGTAAGTGTTGAGTAAACGGCATGCTGATGCGAGTGCGCTGGCGGCCGCTTCACATCATCCGTACGACAACCCGTACCTCAGCTCATGAAAGAGCTGGCGTATGGGTTGTTTCTTTATTTGGACAATCGCGACTCATATGTTCCTCGGCCTTGTCATATAGCTAGGGTAGAAGGACAAGTGAGGTGGGTGTGTATGAACAAGGCGCGGATGACGATCCGTTTTGACCACGGTACCCCGAAGGAACGGAATAAGGATCATGACGAGTTTACGGAAGAGTACCTGCAGCCTGTGCCGAAATCCGTGCCGCAAGCGGGGATCGATTGGCTCCAGCCTGTTGGTTGGCCCGATAAGCCGCCGGAGGACAACGACGCGGACGAATGGAGCGGAAACGCTTATACAGGGAGAAGAAACGGACGGCTGGCAGAAGAGCGGCGGATGGCCGAAGCTGATCGCAGCCCGGTGGATATTTCCGGGAGCAGATATGATGAACACTGGCATGACGAGTGGGACGAGAGCCGCTATGATGTGATAACGGATGTTCCCCATCCTATGGATCGCAGCGGGCATCGTGCACCTCCCATCCTGCTCCCGGAGGACTCATCCGAGCAGGATGGGAGAAGCACGGCGTTTCAGGAGGACTCTCCACTATCCACTGAGGACTACGGCTATTACCGGAAGCGGAATCCGACCTCGTTCTGGAAGATGGCGGCCGCGGTGATGGGGGCTGTCATGACAGGGGTCATATTCGGTTACGCTGTGCTTTCATTTTTTGAAAGTGGAAGGATTGAAGAAGCCCCGGGACGTGACACAACGATCCAGGGAGAGGTCGCCCCTTCATCGGCCGCAGGTCCGGATAATCCGATTGGCGATCAAACTGCAGCAGGTCCGGATACGGGAGGTACGGCTGGGGAACAGTCAGGACAGACTCCAGGGATTCCGCCTGCCGAACAGACTGCCGGACAGACCTTCTATATGCTTCAATATGGCGTATTCAGCACGCCGGAGCGGGCCGAGCAGGCGAAACAGGAGCTGCTGCAAGCCGGCATTGCAGCAGGCGGAGATCCTGATGAGGAAAATCGGGTGTATGCGGGGATTTCACCAGACCGGGAGCAGGCCAAGCTGCTGAGCAACCAGCTGAAAAGCGAAGGGGTCGAGCTGTACGTTCGCGAGATGACGGTTCCTGGGACGGCATCTGCCGTATTTGCGGGAGAATTGCCGAATGGCGAGGCTTATTTTGAATCAGGCGGGCAACTGGTGGCTGAACTCAGCGCGCTGTCGGCCACCCTGCTTGGACAAAGCGAACCGACGGTCGTCGAGGCAGGCGTCATGGATCGCATCACACAGCTGCATCAGCAATGGATCATGGCCAGCGGGTCTATGTCTGCAGGAGCGGGTCCTGAGGCGGGGGAGCTTATGCACCGGATGGAGCAGGCAATGAACAGTGCGATCATGGCTCTGTCGGAATACAACAAAAATCGATCCAAGGGGCATTTGTGGGAAATACAAACGGGTATGATGGACTATGTCATGGGCCAAAAGCGGCTCCTGCATGCCTTGTAGTATCAAGCTTAAACGAAATCCGGCCGGGAACTGGAAATAGTTGCCCTGGCCGGATTTCTGTTTGTATTGCTTATCGATTCAACGTATAATAATTAAGGTGTCAAATAATGGCGAGGGAAGAGGATGGATGAAGAAGAATACAGGAATCCTAATCTTGTTTTTGCTGCTCGGCTGGCTCACCGGAACATGGATAGCCAAAGCGCTGCAGCCCGTTAAAGCTCTATCATTTTTAACGGCTTCTACGCCTATTACATGGTCCCCTCGGGCTAACTTTGACATTATTCGCTACGATATCACGATTGAATTTGAGATTTGCCTGCTCGGCCTGATCGGCATTATTACAGCGATTTGGCTGTACCGCAGGCTTTGAAGACAAAGGAGACGAACCCCTTGAACGATAACAGCACACGTCGGATCATACTTGCCTCCACTTCTCCCCGGCGCCGGGAACTGCTGGCTTCGCTGCGTATACCGTTTGATGTTATGGCAAGTGAAGCGGACGAGAATACGCCGGATGACTGGTCTCCGGATCGGATTGTGGAGTCTTTGGCGCTCCGCAAAGCAGAGGCCGTATATGGCAGGCTGGCTGACGCTTCACAGGCCGGTATCGTTCTTGGAAGTGACACCGTTGTTGTACTGGATTCGGAAGTGCTCGGCAAACCGGTCGATGAAGAAGATGCGGCTGGCATGCTGAGCCGTCTGCAAGGGCGCGAGCATCTCGTGTATACCGGCGCTGCCTGTCTGGACCTGCTCTCAGGCGCAAGGCTTGTCCGTCACAGCGTCACCCGGGTGAAGATGAAGGCATTAAGCCCGGAAGCGATCCGTGCGTATGTGAAGTCCGGCGAGCCGGCGGATAAAGCGGGGGCCTACGGAATTCAAGGGCTGGGAGCGACCATTGTGGAGCGCATTGATGGCGATTATTTTACGGTCGTCGGACTTCCGCTATCCATGCTGTCGGATATGCTCTCAGAGATGGGCATAGAGGTATTAACTGATCCGTAAGCGATAAGTGCCGGATACATCAGTCCGGTGCATTTTGTTTTTTTGTAGAACTAGGAAAAGAGGGGAACTTATGGAGTCGCCAACTGTACTGCTGCGCGACATCCCCCATGATGAACGACCTAGAGAACGCATGATGCGATATGGGGCGAGCGCTTTGAGCCATGCTGAACTGCTGGCGATACTGCTGCGGACGGGAACGCACCGGGAGTCTGCTGTACATATAGCCCAGCGGCTGTTGAAGGAGGCGGGCGGCATTCGGCAGCTCGTGGACCTGAGCATCGAGGAAATTACGCAAATTAAAGGAATCGGAACGGCCAAGGCGATCCAGCTGAAGGCCGGTGTTGAGCTGGGGCGGCGTTTGGCAGCCTCGAGAAATGTGGAGCCTGTCATCATTCGCAGTCCGCACGATGCGGCGGAGCTGCTGAGTGAACAGATGCGGTATCTCCAGAAAGAGCATTTTGTTTGTTTGTTTTTAAATACGAAAAATCACGTCATTGCCCAAGAAACGCTGTCCATGGGTAGCTTGAACGCTTCGATTGTGCATCCGCGCGAGGTGTTCAGAGCCGCGATTAAATGCAGCAGCGCTTCACTGGTCTGCGCCCATAATCATCCGAGCGGTGACCCAACGCCGAGTCCGGAGGATATTTCGATGACCGCTCGGCTGGTTGAGGCGGGCCGGATTGTCGGAATCGATGTGCTTGATCATTTGATCATCGGGGACGGGACATTTGTCAGTTTGAAGGAACGGGGCCTGATGTAATATAATAGTTCAGATTGAGAAGGAAAGGGAGATACAGCATGTTTGGTGGTTTTACGAAGGATTTAGGAATTGATTTGGGGACGGCGAATACGCTCGTCTATGTTCGAGGCAAAGGAATCGTCGTTAGAGAGCCCTCTGTGGTCGCTCTGCGTACAGATACAAAAAGCATCGAGGCGGTAGGTGAATCCGCCAAAAAAATGATCGGCCGTACGCCGGGCAACATTCGTGCCATTCGTCCGATGAAGGACGGCGTTATTGCCGATTTTGACACGACGGCAACGATGATCAAGTATTTCATCCGTCAGGCGCAGAAGCAGCGCTCGATTTTCCCGCGTCATCCGAACGTGATGGTGTGCGTGCCATCCGGTATTACTGCGGTTGAGCAGCGCGCCGTAGAGGACGCAACCAAGCAGGCGGGCGCACGCGAGGCCTATACGATCGAAGAGCCGTTTGCAGCCGCCATCGGAGCGGACCTGCCGGTATGGGAGCCGACAGGAAGCATGGTGGTGGATATCGGCGGAGGAACGACGGAAGTGGCTGTAATTTCCCTTGGCGGAATCGTAACCAGCCGCTCGGTTCGCGTTGCCGGTGATGAAATGGATGAGTCGATCATATCGTATATCAAACGGCAATATAATCTGATGATCGGTGAGCGTACTTCCGAACTGCTCAAGATGGAAGTTGGCTCTGCCATGCCGCTTGAAACGGTGGAAACGATGGAGATTCGCGGGCGCGATCTCGTAACAGGACTGCCGAAGACAATTACGATCACGTCCGATGAGATCAGCGAAGCGCTGGCAGATACGATCAATGCCATCGTGGATGCTGTTAAGGTCACGCTGGAGAAATGTCCGCCTGAGCTTGCGGCCGATATTATGGATCGCGGCATCGTACTTACCGGCGGCGGCGCTTTGCTCCGCAATCTGGACAAGTTGCTGGCCGAAGAGACCGGAATGCCGGTGATCGTTGCCGAGAACCCGCTCGACTGCGTAGCGATTGGCACTGGAAAAGCGCTTGAGAATATTCATCTGTTCAAATCCCGGAGCAGCTCTGCCGTGCGTTCGAAACGGTAGAAGGTACAGGGCATGTGTCAACCCTTGGTGGGAGAGAAAACAGTTAGGTTAGAGGGTGTTGCAACTGTTTAAGCTGCTAGGCAACAAACGATTATTTATTGCGCTTATCGGGCTGGTGGCGTTCATCGCCATAATGGGATTTACGCTCGGCCCGAGAGCCTCCTTGTCTTGGCCCGAGAAATTTATGAGGGACACGGTAGGTTTTGTGCAGAGCATCTTCTACAAGCCCGCTTCATATATAGCGGGCTTCTTTGAAGATGTGCGCAACATGAGGGAAATCTATGATGAAAATGAGAGGCTGAGAAAAGCGGTTGCTCAATATTCACGCGAAAGCGCTTCTTATAATATGATGAAGGCAAATTATGATGAACTTCAGAACATCATGAATTTCACGGAGCATCAGAAGCAGCGATACGAATATGTATACCGGGTCGCGCAGGTAATCAGTGTCAATTCGGATCCGAATAACAGAACCTTGGTTATTGATCTTGGTGAACGCGACGGGGTGCGTGTGAATATGTCCGTCACCTCGGTCGAAGGCATGGTGGGCGTCGTCAGCAGTGTCAGCAATTTCACGTCGACCGTCAAGCTGTTGACTGCAATGGATGAACAAGATCCGAACCCTCAACCGATTGCGGTTACCGCTGTCGGGAAGGAAACGGCGACGGCGGATCACAAGGCAACCTTTGGCATCATCGAAAGTTATAACGAGAAGACCGGTATGCTAGAGATGATGCGTATTCCTGAAGATGATCCGATCGAAGAGGGAGATCAGATTATTTCCTCCGGCATTGGCGGTTTGATTCCGCAAGGAATGATCATCGGCACGGTTGATGAAGTTAGAACGAGCGATTACGGTCAGACGCGCACGGCCTCTATCGTGCCAGCGGCCAGCTTCCAGGACTGGAAGCATGTGATCGTGGTGTTCACCCCAGAGGAGCCGGAGTGATATGAAACGCAAACAAGTGCTTTTTCTGCTTCTGTTCTTGCTGTTCATTCTCCAAGGCACGGTATTCTTCTGGCTGACGCCAAGCTCCTGGCAGCTTCAGATTTATCCGAACTTCGTATTTGTGGCGATATTGTTTGTCTCTGTCTATTATCATCGCCATACCGGACTCGTTCTTGGTCTAATATTCGGAATGATTCATGATGTAATCTATTATGGTGAAATGATCGGCACGTACTCGTTTGCCATGGGGGTATCCGCGTATATTATGGGACTTCTGTTCCAGATGCCGCGGGCCCCGCTGCCGATTATGATGACCGTCGTATTGCTCGGAAGCCTGTTGTTTGACAGCACATTGTTCGGGATCTACAAGGTGTTCAGCCTGAGCCAGTCTTCCTATGACTGGGCTTTGCTTCACCACATGCTCCCGAATCTCCTTGTTCATTTTGTCTTTGCTCTCATCATCTATGTTCCGCTTCGGAAGCAGCTGGAGATCATTGCGAAATCCAAGCGGAACCAGACATCCTGAACCATCCCCAAGACAATTTAACGAAGACTAGCAGGAACTTGAAGGTAGGAGCGCGAAGTGTATGAGGATGGGAGGGACAGGCTTATGGCTGTAAAATCCAATCATGTGACGATCAAGGGCGTAAAAGACGGCCTGGTATTCCTGCTTGATGATGAGTGTGAGCTTGAAGAGCTGCTTGGCGAGCTCCGTTACAAGCTGGAGCATAGTCATCAGAACATTTTGACAGGTCCCATTATTCATGTTGATGTCAAGCTGGGATCACGGCAAGTGACCGAAGAAGAGAAGCAGACCATTATTGATATATTAAAGCAGAAGGGAAATCTGCTGATTCGCAACATTGAAGCACCGCCGTCCGACTCCGAGGAGGAGAAGGCCGGAGGGCTGACCTTGAAAACAGGCATGGTGCGTTCCGGACAGGTGCTTCATCATGACGGAGACCTGTTGTTTTTGGGTGACGTGAATCCCGGGGGCACCATTACGTGTACCGGTGATATTTACATATTGGGAGCGCTGCGCGGCACAGCGCATGCCGGTATCGACGGCAATGAAGATGCGATAATCGCGGCGTCCTATTTTGCCCCCACCCAGCTGCGTATTTCCCAAATGATCAGCAGACCGCCGGACGAATGGGAAACACGGGAGACGGTTATGGAGTTTGCTTATTTAAAGGACGGAAGTATGGAGATTGACAAAATCAGTAACATAGCGCGCTTGGGCCGGGATTTTAATGTGTTTAAAGGGGTGTAGAACATGGGAGAGGCAATCGTCGTAACCTCAGGAAAAGGTGGCGTTGGCAAAACAACGACATCTGCGAACATCGGCACAGCTTTGGCACTGCTCGGAAAAAAGGTATGTTTGGTTGACACGGATATCGGCCTTCGTAATCTGGATGTTGTGATGGGTCTTGAGAATCGGATCATTTACGATCTATGTGATGTTGCGGAGGGACGGTGCCGTCTCAATCAAGCGCTTATCAAGGATAAACGGTTTGACGAGCTGTACATGCTTCCGGCTGCACAGACCAAGGACAAAAACGCAGTATCTCCGGAGCAGGTCAAAGATATCATTCTGGAGCTGAAGAAAGAGTTTGAATATGTCATTATCGATTGTCCGGCCGGTATTGAGCAAGGATTTAAAAATGCGATTGCCGGCGCTGACAAAGCGATCGTGGTAACTACACCGGAGAATGCGGCTGTTCGCGACGCCGACCGAATCATCGGCCTGCTGGAAAGCTCGCAAGTCGAATCGCCGAAGCTGATCCTCAACCGGATTCGCCCGAACATGGTTAAATCGGGGGACATGCTGGACATTGAGGATGTGCTACAGGTGCTGAACATCGATCTGATCGGGATCGTGCCTGATGATGAGATGGTCATTAAGGCTGCCAATTCGGGGGAGCCTACGGTGATGAATCCAAGCTCTCAGGCTGCGATTGCTTATCGGAACATCGCACGCCGGATTTTGGGCGATACGGTCCCTTTGATGCAGATTCATCAGAAGCAGGGGATGTTCACCCGATTCAAAAAGTTTTTCGGAATGTAACCAACACAAGGGAAAACCGGTGCCGGCCTGGCATCGGTTTTTTTGTGCGTGTTCATTGTTCGTTGGGCTGCCTGGCAGGTTATGGCCGCGGATTTTCATGCTGACCGAGGCGTAGGGCTTGTTCTAAACATCTTTCATGAATTCATAGGATAGAGTAAAACAAGCCCCAGGGGGTATGGAGCATGGATATAAAATCATCGGTAAGACACCGTAGAGAGGCGCGGATTCGCGAGCTTCTGGAAGGAGGTGCGGGCCAGGATGACGGATTCGAGCTCACGCCCACGGTGCGAGATCATTCGCAGGAGCCGGGGCAGAGAACGAGCGGCGTCCGCGCCGTACAAGAGGCGCCGAGCCCGCGACCGGGCGGCAGACTGGAACCGCTTGCGGCAGGGGATGAGCCTGATCCGGAGAAGCTGTGGAAGCAGCGGTACCGCAGCTGGTACGGACCGCCCGGCGCGGATCCCGAGGACCCCGGCGAGCCCCCTCGCAGAGCCTCGTTTATGAACAGTCTGCTTCGCAGGCTTGTCGTCAGCACGCTCGTGTTCGGGCTCGTATGGGGAGTGTTTAACATACAGCATCCATGGGCCGTGCGCGCGCAAGCTTTTGTTATCGAAAGCCTGAGTCGTGAGATGGATTTCCAGGCTGCGCAGGCGTGGTATGAGGACCATTTTGGAGGCGCGCCTTCCTTTATCCCGATTTTTGGCCAGACGGAAGGATCATCCACCAAGGTGAATGCACACTCGACGCTTGCAGCGCCGCTGGAGGGGCGACTCGTGCAATCATTTGCTGTGGATCTGAAAGGAATTGTACTGGAGGCAACGGGGGGATCGCTGGCTAACCGTGAGGTCCGCAGCATTGAAACCGGCCGTGTGCTTGAGGTGAAGGAGACGCCGGATAACGGCTATACGATTGTGATTCAGCATACCGGTGAGCGAAGAGCGATGTACAGCAGGCTCGGAGAAACGCATCTAAAGGTGAATGATTGGGTGGAAGGCGGAGAGGTTATCGGCATCTTATCCTTATCGGAAGCAGGCGGGCTGCCGGCGCTGTATTTTGAGCTGAAAGAAGGGAACCGGAGCGTCGATCCGGCGGAAGTGATTCCGTTTGATTAACATTAGAGGAACGGTCATTTCACTGCATCCTCTTTTTGTGCTTGTGATGCTGGCTTCCGTCATTACCGGGCGATTTCTCGAGCTGATCACCTTGTTTATTATCGTTTTTATCCATGAGCTTGGCCATGCCTTTGCCGCAGCGGCGCTGGGCTGCAAGGTCCGTTCAATTCAGATGCTTCCCTTTGGCGGGGTCGCTGTCATTGAAGAAAACGGAGGGATGACAGCGCTGAAAGAAATAACGATTGCGCTGGCAGGGCCGCTGCAAAATGTGATCATGATCGGTCTTGCGCTGCTGTGCAAAACGCTGGGCTTAGGCGAGGCCGCGTTTCTTGACTATATCATTCAAGGCAACATGATGATTGCGTTATTCAATCTGCTGCCGGTGCTCCCGCTGGATGGGGGGAAAGTGCTGCAGGCCGCGATCAGTCTGGTCGCTCCCTATCACGCGACTCTGCTATGGGCATCCCGCATCGGCATAGTGTTCAGTCTGATCATGGTTGGATACAGCCTGTTGCCGCTCCTGAACGGAGGAGGCATGCAGCTCAACCTGCTGATGATTGGTCTGTTTCTCGCTTATTCCAATATAGAGGATCTTCGAAATGTCCATTACCGTTTCTTAAGGTTTCTGGTTCAGCGCAGCGAGCTGTATGAGCAGAGTCCGGAAAGCATCGGTACTGCCCAGCCGATTGTTGCCGATTCTGCGAAACCTTTGAGCGATATTATGCGTCTATTTAAGCGAGAGAAATATCATCTGATTTACGTGATGAACCGAAGAGGAAGCTTAATGGCAGTGGTGCCCGAACAGCGGGTTATCTCTTCTTTTTTTTCTACTCAAGATCCGCTCTTATATTCATAATACAAGAAGTTGTCAGAGGAAGACGCTAGCCTCTCGCAAGCGGATGTTATTCGTTCGTAACGGCTCTGTTTGTGATAGGATAGAAGGATAGGAGTGTCTTCCATTGAAGAGGTGAAGCCATGAAGCAAATGTTAGTACACTGCCACGACGATACCGTTCAGATGGCTCTCATTGAAGATGGGAAGCTGGTGGAATACGCGGCCGAACGCAGCCGCCAGCAAAGCATCGTGGGCAGTTTTTACCTGGGGAAGGTCGTTAATGTGCTGCCTGGCATGCAGGCGGCTTTTGTAGATATCGGATTGAAAAAAAATGCGTTCCTGTATGTGGACGATGTGCTGCATCCACATCTGGAGAAGCAGCCGAAGCCCAAACCATCCATCTCGGAGCTTCTTCATGTCGGGCAGGAAGTAATGGTGCAGGTCATGAAGGATGCGAGGGGAGGCAAGGGCCCGCGGATTACGACGCATTATTCGCTCCCGGGGCGATGCACCGTATATATGCCAACCGCAGACTATGTGGCTGTCTCCAAAAAAATTCAGAGCGAGGGGGAACGCGATCGTCTGAGGATGATCGGGGAGCGTCTGAAAATGGGGGAAGAGGGGTTCATTATGCGGACGGTTGCCGAGGATGAGCCGGAACAGACGATATTAAACGATCTGGAATATCTCCGAGAGGAGTGGGAGATGATTCAGAGCAAAGCGTCGCGCGCTGCTGCACCGGCGCTGCTGCACCGGGATCTTGGCATTTTGCAGCGGTTTATTCGCGACATGTTTGACCCGGACTCCGATGAACTGATCATTGATGATGAAGCCAAGGGGGCGGAAGCAGCCGTCTATTTGAAAGACAGGGTCAACGAAGGGGAGCCCAACGTACAGCTATATAGGGATGCTATGCCTCTGTTTCAGCGGTATGGCGTGGACGAGCAATTGAAAATGCGTTTCTCGCGTAAAATCATGCTGCCAGAAGGAGTTGCAGTCGTCATTGACCACACCGAAGCGATGACCGTCGTCGATGTCAATACCGCCAGATTTATCGGCGGAGACAACTTTGAGGAGACGGTGCTGCGCGCCAATCTGCTTGCCGCTGAAGAGATTGCCGGGCTGCTTCGTTTGAGAGACATCGGGGGCATCATCATGATTGATTTCATCGACATGGATAGAGAAGAGCACCGGCAGCAGGTTACGGCAGCGATCGAGAAGGTGATGGCCAAGGATCGGTCCAAAAGCTACATCGTAGGCTGGACGAAGCTGGGGCTGCTTGAAATGACGCGAAAAAAAGCAAGGGAAAGCGTCTTGCTTCTCTCGTACAAGCCGTGCCCGGCCTGTGGCGGCAGGGGTGTGGTAGAGGGATAATGTGTTGACTGGCAGAGTGGTATGTGCTATCATCATTGAGTATGTGTTTAGTGATCTTGCTGCACATGCTGTAACCGCTCCGGTTGGGTTCACAAGGACATTCACCCTGAGGGCGTGAGTGGACACCTGAATCAGGCGAGTCTGAGACATAGGGAGGTGCAAGCAAATGTACGCTATTATCGAAACTGGTGGTAAACAATACAAAGTTCAAGAGGGCGATGTATTGTTCATCGAGAAGCTGAATGCTGCTGACGGTGAAAGTGTAACTTTCGACCGTGTACTGGCCGTTTCCAATGAGAACGGTTTGGTAGCAGGTACGCCGGTTGTTTCCGGAGCATCTGTAACAGCGAAGGTAGAGAAGCACGGTAAAGGCCAGAAGGTCGTTGTATATAAATACAAACCGAAGAAAAACTACCACAAGAAGCAAGGCCATCGTCAGCCTTACACTAAAGTCGTAATCGAGAAAATCCAAGCGTAAGAAGGTGCAGTAATTGATTACTGTACACATATTGCGATTGGACGATAACCGGATTCACGGTTTTAAGGTTGAGGGCCATGCCGGTTATGCCGATCCGGGCGAAGATATCGTATGTGCTGGCGTGTCCAGCATTACGGTGGGGACGGTTAATTCGATTGAGGCGCTTACCGGAACCGTGATGAGAACCCGGATGAAGAATGGCTTTTTAAGCGCATCGCTTCCGTCTGTGGTGGAGGAATCCGCAGCTAGCCAAGTTCAGCTGCTTCTCGAATCCCTGGTTGTTATGTTGCAAGGAATTGCTGATTCATACGGCGAGTATATTCAAATACAAGATATGAAATGACTTTAAGAAGGAGGTAGGCCACATGTTGAAATTGGATCTTCAGTTATTCGCATCGAAAAAAGGTGTAGGTTCCACGAAGAACGGTCGTGACAGTGAAGCGAAACGTCTTGGTGTGAAACGTGCGGACGGTCAAGTCGTGACTGGCGGCAGCATCTTGGTTCGTCAACGCGGAACGAAAATTCATCCAGGTACAAACGTGGGTATCGGTAAAGATGATACTTTGTTTGCGAAAGTTGATGGCGTTGTTAAATTCGAGCGTCTGGGTCGCGATCGCAAGAAAGTGAGCGTCTACCCGGTTGAAGTTGCTCCTGTAGCAGCAGCCGTAGAAGCCTAATTGGTTGAATATTGCTTACAGAAGAAGCCTTTCGGCATCGTGCCGGGGCTTCTTTTTTGTAGAATCGGGAAAAATGCTGGCGTAGGGATGAACGCGCTTTACGGACTGTGATATACTTGGACTTGGTGAATGTAACCAATTGCTGTTGAAAGACGAGGAGAGGCGATGAAATCCTTGAAATGGATCGCGGTCGGAGCCGGTTTAACGTCTGTAATCCCTGTAGCTTGGATGGTTTGGAAGCCGTCATTAACAGCGGGAGTGGTATGCATAGCTTGGGCTGCGGCTGCCTCAATCGCATCCGCCTGGAGCGCTCGCAAGCTTGGCGAACGCAGACAGCAGGCTGCCGTATGGCAGGTTGAGCAGACGGCGATACAGATGCTGAATCACCATCGGCATGACTGGATGAATGAATTGCAAATTTTATATGGCTATATTCGACTGGGGAAGCATGATAAATCGGTACAGTGTGTGGAAAGAATAAAGGAGCGGATGCAGCAGGACAGCAAGCTGTCCAAGCTGGGAATTCCCTCGTTGGTTTTTTATTTACACTCGTACAGAACGCTTAACCATAGTCTGCAGCTTGAGGTTGAAATTGTGGACCATATCCAGCTGGATCGTTTAACCCCGGCGATGGCGGACAATTTAACCGAGGCTGTCATTCGTACGGTGAATGCGTTCCAGCAGGGAGAGAAATCTGCAAGAGGAGAAGACCGGCTGCTCACGATTACATTTATGCAGCAGGAGCATGAGCTGGCGCTGATTTTTGAAGGGGATGGCCCTTTTGACAATCCGCATCGTTTGAAGCTTCAAATTGAGGAGTCCTTGGAGGGTCAAGGTATCCGGGTGGAGCAGACGCATCCGGAAGAGGCCTCGTATCGCTTGCGGTTACCGTTTGCAACTTGAGGAAGGTGAATGTTCATGTTTGTAGATAAAGCGAAGGTATATGTAAAAGGTGGAGACGGCGGAGACGGCCTTATTGCGTTTCGCCGTGAGAAGTATGTGCCGGAAGGCGGTCCTGCCGGCGGAGACGGCGGCAAGGGCGGAGACGTTATTTTCCGTGTGGACGAAGGGCTCAGAACGCTGATGGATTTCCGTTACCAGAAGCATTTTAAAGCCAAGCGCGGGGAGAAGGGACGGAATAAAAGCCAGCATGGCGCCAATGCAGATAATATGGTCGTACGCATACCGCCGGGTACGGTGCTCATCGATGATGATACCGGCGAGGTGATCGGAGACCTGACCCGCCACGGTCAGGAGGTCGTTGTGGCCCGCGGCGGTCGCGGCGGACGAGGAAATATCCGGTTCGCAACGCCGAACAACCCGGCTCCTGAGCTTGCCGAGAACGGGGAAGAAGGCGAAGAGCGCTATGTCACCATGGAACTGAAGGTCATGGCGGATGTCGGGCTTGTCGGGTTCCCGAGCGTAGGCAAATCGACGCTGCTGTCGGTGGTTTCAGCGGCTCAGCCGAAGATTGGCGCCTATCATTTCACGACGATTACGCCTAACCTCGGAATGGTGGAGGTTGGAGACAGTCGCAACTTCGTAATGGCCGATCTGCCTGGACTGATCGAAGGCGCGCATGAAGGCGTGGGACTCGGGCATGAGTTCCTCCGTCATGTGGAGCGGACACGGGTCATCATCCATGTGGTGGATATTGCAGGAACCGAGGGGCGGGAACCGTTCGAGGACTGGGTGAAGATCAATGATGAGATCCGGCTGTACAATCCTGCGCTGATGGAGCGTCCGCAGATTGTGGCGGCCAACAAAATCGATATGCCTGAAGCAGCCGACAATCTGGCTGTTTTCCGGGAAAAGCTGAAAGAGGTTCGCCCGGATATCGAGGTGGTGCCGATTTCCTCCCTGACGCGTGAAGGGATTCAGGAGCTGCTGTACCGTACAATGGATCTGCTGGAGAGCATTCCGGAAGAGCCGGCGGTTGAAGAGGTGGCGGAAACGTCCGACCGGAAGGTGTACAAGTTCAAGAAACAGGAGGACAATGCCTTCACCATTACGCGGGATAATGAAACATATGTTGTCCACAGCGAGCGGATTGAGCGGATGCTGAAGCGGATGCAGATGAACTCGCATGATGCGATTTTGAAACTCGCCCGTACGCTTCGGCATATGGGAGTGGACGAGGAGCTGCGCAAGCGCGGAGCAACAGATGGTACGCTTGTCCGAATCGGCGATTTCGAGTTCGAGTTCGTGGAAGGAAGCAGTTATTATTAAGCAGTAGCAGCATGTGCTGGGGCGATATGCCGCCAGGTCTGTGGATGACAACAGGCTTGGCGGCTTTTTGCGTAGGTAGGTTTATAAGTAGGACTTTGAAATCAACAAAAAGGAAAAATTTGCATCCATAATTCAACTAAATCGTATACAATAGATAGTACATTGGAACCTTTTTAGCCGATGCTAGTAGAACCATATAAAAAGGAGAGCAGACCTATGGCTATCATTGATGTTGTGAAATATGAGGGTCCGTCTGATGTGTTCGCCTGGCGTTATCCCAATCAGGAACTGGCAACCTGGACTCAACTTATCGTACATGAATCGCAGGAAGCGGTCTTATATAAGGGAGGCCAGGTGCTGGATTCTTTTTCTGCAGGAAGGCATACATTAAGCACGGCGAATATTCCTATCTTGTCGAACCTCGTTAATCTTCCGTTTGGGGGGAAATCACCGTTTACTGCGGAAGTGTGGTTTATTAACAAGCTTCAATCATTGGATGTGAAGTGGGGAACGAATTCTCCCATCCAGCTTCAGGATCCAAAATATAATATCATTGTGTCAGTCCGAGCGTTCGGCCAATTCGGCGTCCAAATCATCGATGCCAGGAAATTTCTTGGGAAAATGGTAGGAACGCTCCCGTCTTTTGATCAGAGCACACTAGTTCGTTACTATCGCGGTGTGTTGATGTCCAACATAAAAGATATTATTTCGTCCTACATTATTGCTAAAAAAATTAGTGTAGTCGAAATCAGTGCTTATATGAAGGAAATTTCGGCACATATCATGGACCTACTTGTCCCATCGTTTGAGGAAATGGGCATTAGACTAGTGAACTTTTTCGTAAATTCCATCAACATTCCAGAAGATGATCCAGCCGCTGTACGGATTAAGGAAGCACTTGCAAAGAAAGCAGAAATGGATATTATCGGTTATACCTACCACGAAGACCGGACCTTTAATACATTAGAGGGAGCGGCGAGGAATCCAGGAAGTCCAGCTGGAGCTATTGCTGGTGGCCTTGGAATAGGATTAGGTATGACAGTTCCTTTAAACGAAATGATGACTCAGGCATTAAATGGGATGAAGAGTCAGGCTACAGGTGTCATGAATCAAGATCAACAAGCTTGCGTTAAATGCGGTGCTTTTAACGGTGTTCATGCTCGATTCTGTTCTGGATGCGGCACTTCACTCCATATCAATCAGTCGGAAGGAGGGGGCACGGACATTCTGTGCAGCGGTTGTGGGCACACCATCCCTCCTCAAGCGAAGTTTTGTTTGAACTGTGGTGATCCATACAGGGCTTGTCCGTCATGTGGTCATGACTATCCGGAGAATGCCAAGGATTGTTTACAATGTGGAGCGCCTCTTCCGATACCATGCGGTAACTGCGGCCAGGTGTTGGAGCCGGGGGCGAAGTTCTGTCCTAGCTGTGGGACTCAGACGGCACTCAAGTGTGGAAACTGCGGGCATGAAGTGAAGCCTGGACAGAAGTTTTGTATGGAATGTGGACAGAAATTAGTGGAAGCCGAGAGCGGTGAACCAGCGTGAAAACTAATATCGCCATTCGAAATCGGCTATGGACCGCAGTCCTCATCGTAGCTGTCGTGACGGTTTTTTTATTTGGAATATCCGGAGGACTAACCGATCTTAGCGCCTGGACTTCTGGTATAGCCGCAGCATGTGCAGAAGCAGCTGTACTATTGTTTGTGGGGTATGCCCTTCATCGGCGTAATTCGGGATCAGCGAAGGAGCCATATACCATCGCTTTAGGTTTTGTTACAGGGATTTACGTTATCGCAGTGGCGACAGAAATCCTGCTTTTAGGGTATCTGTTCAAGATTTCTGATCATGCGTATTTTACAATTCAGACGGTGACGTTGATTGGATTTGCTATTGTTTTTTTTCTAATAAGAACTGCGGGGAATTTGATTGCAAAACATGATGATTCCAAAAGAGTTCAAATAACAAGAAAGCAAGAAACCCTAGCCTGGGTAAGTTCCATTCGTGACAAGCTAAACCGTCTTCCAGGCGATGATATCGTAGTTTTAGATCAGCATATTGACAAGTTGGAGGATATCCTTAGGTACAGTGATCCAATTTCACATTCTTCTTTATACGAGCTAGAGCAGTTGATTCTGAGAAAAATCTCTCTCCTGGAAGATCAAGTAACATTAATTGGCGAGGTCCGAAAGGAAGATCGGGAGAAAGCAGTTGAAGAAGGTTTAAATATCGCAGGGGATATTATTCGAAGTGTGCAAGATTACAACCAGAAGCTTTTACAGGCAAAGAGAGGTTCTACATAAATTTATTCACTGATCAGCTTGTTGAGTGTAACGGTAGAAGTAGTTGCAAGAATACTGAAACAAAGCGGCGGCAGTTATTTAAAATAAATTCATTGCGCAGCATGTAAACACATGAACTCTTTATTCAGATCAAGTTTGGAGGAATTGAGTTGGCCAAGAAGAAACAGAAGAAACAGAAGGAACAGAAGGAACAAAGATTTAAATATGAGCCTGAAATAATTGCATCAGACGTCCATGTAGGCATCATGTGTTTATTGTTTCCCTACATTTTTCTCCCTTATTCTATTTGGAAGGCAGTTTCGAACAAGCATATAAATTATCGTAAAGGCTTGAACTACAAGACAGTATCCGCAAATGTAATATTTAGCTTCATTTCTTATTTGATTTATGGATATTTCTTCAACTGGATTTTGGACTATTCCGCTGTTGTAATCATTATTTGTTTATTGTTGATGGCGGTTTTCACAGGCATTTATATGAATCGGAGCGAATGGTATATTAAATTGGTGGAAAAATACGAGCAAGTCGTGCTCGTGCATGGAGTACGTAAACTTGACGAAATCGCTGATTTGGTCAAACAACCAAAGTTAAATGTGAAATACGATTTAGAGTATTTGATCGAGTATAATTACTTTCCAAAAGGAACCATTATTGATGATGTATTGAAGCTACAGCAAGATCAAGAGCGGGCTTTTCCCATTAATTCTGAAGCAATTTCTGAACAACTCTTTGATTCTCACTCTTCGTCTCAATCCAAGTCGGCGACTGTTGCATGTAGGGGGTGCGGTAATACAGTTGTACTGAAACTCGGGGAATCGGAACAATGCGAGTATTGTGGATTGTTGATTAGCACTGGTTAGAACTGTTAACGGAGGAGAGGGACTTTCAATGCAAAAGAGTCATCCGGTTTTAGAAAGCCAGAAGTTTGAACCTGAAGTTACGTATTTTGAAAAAGTATTAATGTTTGGAAGCTTAATGGTAGCCCCTCTTTTTCTTCCTATAGTTTTATGGAGATTTTTTCAGCAGTATCATAAGAACTATGCACGAGGGCACCAATACCAACTGCTGGGCGCCTTGCTCGGTGGGATGTACTTATTTATCCTTATGTATGCTTTCTTGATTACGTTTAGTGGTTTGGATGATGATCAAAGGACTCAGCAAATCATTACATTGGCATGGAAATTAGGGATTGCATTCATTGTTCCTGCGGCTATATTAACGATGGTTCAGAGTCATCATAATAGTCAATTTTATAAGCTTGCAAAAGAGTATGAGAAGCAGTTTTATAAGGGGATCTTTGCTCTGGAGGCAATCGCGGCGGAAGTGAAACAGCCATTGTCGAGGGTAAGGGAGGACTTGGAGTATTTACTTGAACATAAGTCATTTCAAAATGGGATTATCAAGGATGGTGTGGTGTTATTGGACAACGGTCCGACACTTGATCAACTCGGTATGAATGTTAAGGCAAGCGATAGAGACAAGACGATGCCTAAAGTTGTCTCCTGTTCCGGTTGCGGTGCCGAAACCATCATCGAAACAGATCAACCCGTTGAATGCGAATACTGCGGATCAGTACTAAATACAGCATGAACTGAACAACAAACAGCCCTGGGATATTCCGGGAGCTGTTTTTTTATACTTGTTACTCCAAAAAGTTGTTGGGAGCTGTAGAGGGTTTAGCATAGTATTCAGGTTACGCAAAAAACGACATTTATGTATTGCCCTGGCCGAGCATATCCAGTATAATGTCCACTATACGAAAACAATAGTCTTTGAGGAGAGGACGTTTGTGAAGGAGCGCTATTATCTGGTCCGTGAGGATATTTTGCCTGAAGCTGTAGTAAAGACGATGCAGGTGAAGAAGCTGCTGGCTTCCGGTGATGTGAGGACGGTGCACGAGGCCGTTGAGCAGGTCGGACTAAGTCGCAGTGCTTTTTACAAGTATAAAGACGGGATTCATCCGATCAATCAATTGGAGCGAGATGAGATTGTCACGATCTCCATGGACATGGAGCATCGCTCTGGCATGTTGTCAGAGGTGCTGGGCCTCGTTGCAGGCGAAGGCGGGAATGTGCTGACCATTCATCAGAGCATTCCGTTGCAAGGCATTGCCAATGTCGTCATTTCAGTGGAAGTGTCCCGGCTGAACGAAGAGCTGGACGATCTCCTGGATGGATTGCGGCGAGTGGCCGGTGTTAAGAAGGTACAGATGATTGGCCAGGGATAAAGCAGATACAATAAGATGATGTGATGGGATACAGGAGGGGTAAACGTTATGAAGCCTGTTAAGGTGGGACTTTTGGGATTAGGAACAGTAGGAACTGGGGTTGTCCGCATTGTGGAGGGACATCAGGATGATCTGAGCAGTCAGGTCGGCTCCCCGATATCGATAGAGCGAATTGCTGTGAAGCATATGGAGAAATACCGGAGCATTCAGGTCGATCAGAGTAAGCTGACCGAAAATCCGTGGGAGGTGATCCGTGACCCGGAAATCGACGTCATTGTCGAAGTCATGGGCGGGATCGATGACACGAAGGCGTACATTCTGGAGGCGCTCGACCGCGGCAAGCATATCGTGACTGCGAACAAAGACCTGATGGCGCTTCATGGTGCGGAGATTTTGGCTAAAGCGCAAGAGAAGCAATGCGATGTGTTCTATGAAGCCAGCGTGGCCGGCGGGATACCGATTATCCGGACGCTGATTGAAGGCTTTTCTTCCGATCGGATTACGAAAATTATGGGTATTGTAAACGGGACGACCAACTTCATTCTGACCAAAATGAGCCAGGAAGGGGCTTCCTATGAAGATGTACTGGCAGAGGCTCAGCAGCTCGGATATGCGGAGGCTGATCCGACGTCGGACGTGGAAGGACTCGATGCGGCACGGAAAATGGCCATCCTCGGCACCCTCGGGTTCCGGACGAACGTAGAGCTTTCGGATGTCACGGTAAAAGGCATCTCCCAAGTATCCAAGGAGGATATCTCCTACGCCAAGCGCCTCGGGTATGAGATGAAGCTGCTCGGCATTGCCGAGCGTCAGGATGACGAGTTCAGCATTACGGTACAGCCGACGATGGTCCGCAAGGGACACCCGATTGCCTCGGTGAACGGGGTGTTTAATGCGGTGTATGTATATGGGGAAGCGGTAGGCGAAACGATGTTTTACGGCGCCGGGGCCGGCGAGATGCCGACGGCGACCTCGGTCGTGGCTGACCTGGTAGCGGTGATCAAGAACTTGAAGCTGGGCGTGAACGGGCTGAAGGCCATCGTGCCTTACAAGCCGAAAAAGCTGAAAAGCGACGAGCAGATTTTGTACAAAAACTTCATTCTGCTGCATGTGGATGACAAAGCCGGTGTGCTTGCGCAGATTACGCAAGTATTTGCCGAGTACGGTGTCAGCCTGGAATCGGTCGTACAGCAGCCGAACGAGCATAATCCGGATGCGGAGATTATCATCGTCACACATAGCGCTAGCAAGGCAAGCATGGATGCGGTGCTGAATCATTTTGAAGGACTGGATGTTATCAAGCGTATCAAAAGCGTTTATCGTGTAGAAGGTTAACCCAGGGCTTGCATAGCAGCGGGATATTATATTTATGGAAAAAGGAGTTTTGACTGATGTCGTATCAAGGATTGCTTAAAACCTATCAAACTTATTTGCCCATTACCGAAAAGACGCCGCTTCTGTCTTTGCATGAAGGGAATACGCCGCTCATCCGCGCTGAGAATCTCTCCGAAGAGCTCGGAATTGACCTGTATTTCAAATATGAAGGTCTCAATCCGACCGGCTCTTTCAAAGACCGCGGGATGGTGATGGCCGTTGCCAAAGCGGTGGAGGAAGGCAGCCGCACCATTATGTGCGCTTCGACGGGCAACACTTCCGCCGCTGCTGCTGCTTATGCGGCTCGTGCGGGACTGAGCTGTATCGTCATTATCCCGAACAACAATATTGCGCTTGGCAAGCTTGCCCAGGCGATAATCTATGGTGCTAAAGTGATTGCCATCGAAGGCAATTTCGATCGGGCGCTTGAAATTGTACGGGAGATTACGGCGAAGCATCCGATTACACTTGTGAATTCGGTCAACCCGTATCGCATTGAAGGACAGAAGACGGCGGCTTTTGAAGTGGTGGACCAGCTTGGCAAAGCTCCGGATGTACTGGCTATTCCGGTCGGGAACGCCGGCAACATCTCGGCATACTGGAAAGGTTTCAAGGAATACCATGCAGCAGGCAAGGCTTCGTCTCTGCCAAGAATGCTCGGGTTTGAAGCGGAAGGCGCGATGGCAATCGTGAAAGGCGAGCCGATTCCGAATCCGGAGACGGTCGCAACGGCGATCCGAATCGGAAATCCGGCGAGCTGGAAGACAGCGGTGGCCGCTGCGGAGGAATCCGGCGGGCAAATCAACTATGTGACGGATGAAGAAATCCTTGAAGCGTACCGCAAGATCGCTTCTCGCGAAGGAATATTTGCGGAACCGGGATCTGCGGCATCGATTGCGGGTGTGTATAAAATGAAACGCGAGGGCTATTTCAAGGGAGGAGAGACCGTAGTCTCCGTTCTCACGGGACACGGCTTGAAAGATCCGAACATCGCCATCTCCACCGTCAATGCCGAGTCGCTGGTCGTATCGGATACAGAATCGGCCGTTATGGACGCGATTTCCAAGATTGAAGGGGCGGCACGGGTATGAGCTTGTCCCAGGTTGTCCGGGTGAAGGTGCCGGCCAGCACGGCCAATTTGGGTCCGGGATTCGATACGCTCGGAATGGCACTGCCGCTTTATTCGTGGTTAGAGCTGCGGCCTTCCGACCGTACGGTGTTTCATTTGCACGGAGACCAGATGGAGGGGCTTCCCCAGGACAAAAGCAACTTGATATACAAGGTAAGCCAAATGGTGTTTCAAGAGGCCGGCGTATCCGTGCCTGATCTTGAAATCTCGATGTATTCCGATATTCCGCTTACACGCGGTCTAGGGAGCAGCGCTTCGGCAATCGTCGGGGCGCTTGCTGCAGCTAATGCGCTGATCGGTTCTCCGCTGCCGGATGCGAAGCTGTTTCATATGGCGACGGCGCTGGAGAAGCATCCCGACAACGTGGGCGCTTCCCTGTTCGGCGGCATTGTGGCCGCAGCCTGGGACGGGACGCATGCCGATTATGTACGGATCGCGCCGCCTGCCCATCTGGAAACGCTGGTCGTGATTCCCGATTTTCAGCTTTCGACGACCAAGGCGAGAGAGGCGCTTCCCGCCCAGGTCAAACTGGAGGATGCTGTATATAATATTAGTCGGTCATCCTTATTGACTGCTGCCCTCTCGGCAGGAAGGCTGGATTTGCTGCGGGAAGCTATGAAGGACCGGATTCATCAGCCTTACCGGGCGCCGCTTGTGCCTGGCATGTCCAAAATTTTGGAGGAGGCGCAGAAGCAGGGGGCCCTGGGCGTTGCGCTGAGCGGTGCAGGGCCGACGATGATTGCATTCGTTGACAATCGCGATGCTCGAATCGAGCAATTGCGTGTATACTTAGTAGAGACCATGGAAGCGGAAGGTATCACCGTCTCCTGCTTACAGTTAAGTCCAGTTGCCGAAGGAGTGCAGGTATTGGGCGATAAGTCAGACCGAACTTTTATGGAGATGATTAGAGGGGAAATTACGGCATGAAAAAAATAGCTTTACTGCCCTCCGGATCCGTATCGCATGAAGCGGTACTCTACCTTCTGAATGGCGAGCCTGCAGAGTTCGTTCATTTCAAACTGATCTCGGATGTGTTTATGGCGACCGTTGAAGGAAAGACCGATTACAGCGTTATTCCGATTGAGAACACGATTGAAGGTTCGGTCAGCCTTCATATGGATTGGCTGGTTAACGAAGTGGATATGCCGATGCAGGTAGAGTGGGTGTATCCGTCCATTCAGAATCTGATCGGCAATGCTTCGGAGTTTCAGGCGGCTGACGGAAGTATGGATTTTAGCAAAATTACAAAGATATGGTCGCACCAAGTGGCTACCGCGCAGTGCAGACAGTTTCTTGCCGCTGCGGCTCCTCAAGCGGAACTGGAGCAGGCTGGAAGCACCTCGGAGGGCGTCAAAATTGTCAAGGAGAACCCTGGAAAAGGCTGGGCGGCGATCGGCACGGCGCTCGGTGCGAAGACGCATGGGCTGGATGTTTTGGCTGAGCGAATCACTGATCATGACAATAACTTCACCCGATTCGTGCTGATCGGTCGTGAGCCGATCCGGATTCCCCGTGCCCCGGAGCATGTGAAAACAAGCATCCTGGTGACTTTGCCGGAGGATGTACCGGGTGCGCTGCATCAGGTGCTGTCGGCGTTTGCGTGGCGGAGGCTGAACTTGTCGCGGATCGAATCACGTCCGACGAAGAAGCGGCTCGGGAATTATTATTTCTACATCGATGTGATGGCCGAAGCGGATTCGGTGCTGCTCACGGCTGCGATGGGCGAGATCGAAGCCTTGGGATGCCAGGTTCGCGTGCTGGGTTCGTACCCTGGTTATGCGTATGAGAGCAAATAATATGGAGGTATAGTTAATGTCGGAGCAATGGATCTTTTTAGATGGCGAATTTGTTACTAAAGAGAACGCAAAAGTGTCGGTATTCGATCACGGTTTTTTGTACGGAGACGGGATTTTTGAAGGGATCCGGATTTACAACGGCAACATTTTCAAATGTAAAGAGCATCTGGATCGGTTGTACGACTCCGCGAAATCGATAGATCTTGTCATTCCGATGGAATATGATGAGCTGCTTGAAGCGATGGCAGAGACGATCCGCCGCAATGACATGCGCAATGGTTATATTCGCCTGATCGTGTCTCGTGGCCCGGGCAATCTGGGGCTGGATCCCCGCCGCTGCCCTAAGCCTACGGTTCTCATTATTGTTGAACAGCTGGCGATTTATTCGGAGGAAGCCTACAAGAATGGGCTGAAAGCTGTCTCGGTCGCCCAGCGCCGCAATATCCCGGATGCGCTCAATCCGAAGATCAAGTCCTTGAACTATCTGAACAACATTCTGGTTAAGATCCAGTCCAATTTTGCAGGCGCCGATGAGGCGATCATGATGAATGCGCAGGGGTATGTAACGGAGGGATCCGGAGACAATATCTTTATTGTCAAAAATGGGGTTGTTACCACGCCTCCGTGCTACCTTGGTGCTCTGGAAGGGATTACCCGCCAGGCCATTATCGAGCTGTGTGCGAAATTGGACATTCCGCTCAAGGAAGAGCCGTTCAGCATGCATGATGTGTACATTGCGGATGAGGTATTTTTCACAGGGACAGCTGCGGAGGTCATCGCTGCACGCGAAATCGACGGCCGCACGATTGGCCAAGGACAAGCGGGCCCGATCACACTCAAGCTCCTGGAAGAGTTCCGCAAAATTGTGGATCAAGACGGATACAAAGTTTGGGAGGCCTGATCTGGCAGCGTGCCGATGAGACCAACAAATTGCTACACTCACCAATCCTTTCATGTCGATGAAAGGATTTTTTTTGCCTTGAGGGATGTCATTCGCCTACTTGCTGCATAGGATGTAGTAACGAAAGCAGGCGAAATTATGACGCCTAGAAGAGTGTAGGAGGTTTTAGCGGCGTGAAGATACACATCGTCAAGGAAGGCGAATCTCTTTATGAGCTGTCTCAAAAATACAACGTTCCGTTAGCCAAACTGATTGATGCGAACCCGCAGCTGGTTGATCCCAACAAACTCGATGTCGGCGCGAAGATCAAGGTACCGACAGAGCCTGTGCCGGTTCCTGGCGGCAGCCAGCCCATTATCCATAAGCATACGGTCAAGCAGGGCGACACGTTGTGGAAACTGTCCAAGGCATGGGGTGTCACTCTGAAGGAAATGATTGATGCGAACCCGCAGCTGAAAAATCCGAATGCTCTGCTGGTAGGCGAAGTGGTGAATATCCCTTCCTCAGGCGTATATAGTGGAGGCAGTGAATCAGCTGCCGCGGGAGCGGGGAATGCTCCGAGCAAAATCATGCCGGGATCCAAGGATTATACAGGACCGAAAGCAGAGTTGACCCAACCGATTTCCGAGCAGCCGGCCGTTCCGGAAATGCCTGCGCCACTGCCGGCACCTGCCCCAGTGCCTGTAAAACCGGAGATGCCAAAGATGCCGGAGCTCCCGAAAATGCCAGAATTGCCGAAACTGCCGGTTATGCCGATCAAGGTGGAGAAGTTCGAGATGGAGGAAATCGAGGTTAAAAAGACATACCCGGTGCCGCTCCCTCAGCCCATTCAAGAGAAGAAGCCTTATCAAGAGGCGCCTATTCATCACGTACCTGGACCGATGCCGATGCCTCATAAGCCGGCTCCTTGTCCACCAGTAGAGGCAATGCCGATGCATTTCATGCCTCAACCAGATTGCTTCCAGCAAGAAGTCATTCACCAGCCGATTTACTATGGCCTCGGCGAAGGACCTTGCGGCTGCGGTGAGGGAAAAGTACATGGCCAACACCAACATCAACACCATCATCATCATGGACACGAGCAAGGCAAAGCGGTGCACCCTTATTACGCCTTCCCGCAAGAAGCAGTTCCTGTACAGCACGGTCAGGAATGGGGTTATCCTGGATTAGCTGGAAATGTGGAGTATGCGCCGATCTCCATCACGGAGTCTTACACAGGCAAAGACGCCGGCCATTCATTCCATCATCATCATCAACCTGCACATCAGGGATATTCGCCTGCTGCGGCAGCACCGGCATCTCCATGCGGCTGTGGCGGTGGCTCGGTGGCTCCGGCCTATACTCAGCCATTCCCGGCTTTTACAACGACCCATCCTTCATACGGTCATGACTATACTGGGTACGGGCAGCATGGGGGATGGAACTACGGACATCCTTCAGCAGGAGTTCCTGGAATACCGGGAGCCGCTTCACCGTTGGGCACCTTTGGCCCTTATGGTCAACCTGGTGGCTATGGTAGTTTCGAACAGCCTGGGGCATATGCCGGATTTGGGATGCCATTCGAATATGACCGAGAAGCGATAACGGGGCAAGAGGATGCAACCGTACAGGAGACACCAGCTTCAGCGGATATTAATGCGGCAGCGAGTGGAGTGGATTCCGGGTCAGAGACCGAGCAAAGAGAGATCGATGCGGAGGCGGCACCAGCGGCTGGAAGCGAAGCTCAGGCCAAAGTGCATCGTCATCGCCAAAGCTCTACAAAAGCTAAATCTTCAACCAAATCACGTAAACCACAGCCTGCAAAATCCAAACGTCAAAATCCTTGGATCAAAGGGTAAATGCCAAGGTAACTGCAATATTCATCCCAGGTGATTCTTAAAGCAAGAAAGCCGAATCAACGGCTTTCTTGTTTTTGTGTTCTGCCTGCTGATCTGAGAGACTTGCGGAATACAGTGTGGGGGTGGAGGATTCGCTAATGACCAATTGGTAAAAATTATGTATTGCTATGTAGCTGGAACCTGTGGTAAATTATAAATCCGGCCGCAACACGAGTGGTTGCAAGGCTGAAAGCACGGAGAGTGAATGACCGCGAAACAGTCGGCTTTCTTCTTATCCGGGCCTCAAAAAAACTTCTAAAAAAACTCTTGCATTAATGAAAACAACATGATATGATATAAGAGTTGCTGATGCGAACGAGATTCGCTGATGGATATGAAG
>NZ_NQLZ01000049.1:0-39842 GCF_002276395.1 Paenibacillus sp. 7541
CGGAGAGAGAGGGATTCGAACCCTCGCACCGCTTACGCAGTCTAACCCCTTAGCAGAGGGTCCCCTTATAGCCACTTGGGTATCTCTCCAGAAGCTGGCTCCCCGAACAGGACTCGAACCTGTGACAACTCGATTAACAGTCGAGTGCTCTACCAACTGAGCTATCGGGGAATGTCCAAACCGAACACTTAATAATTTATCATGTCTTATTGGGGGAGTCAAGCGCTTGCAGTGTCAATCGCCCGCGACATTTCCCGCACCGATATCGGTCCGGATTCATTCTCCGCTTTCGCAGGTATTCCGTCCCGCATGCGCCGCAGCGCAGCTTGTAGCGGTACGGTTCCGGATTGCGCCCCGACGCTGTCCGTTTCGGCAGCGCCTTGCAGAAACGGCTGCCACCAACGGCCTGGAGGAGCATCTTGAAATCCGGATCCCGGTGGCGGTAGCCTCTGCCTGCGAGATGAAGATGATAGTGGCACAGTTCATGCTTGATGATTTTCTCCACCTCTTCCGGCCCGTGAATATCCAGCTGATGGGGATTGATTTCAATATGATGACTTTTCATAAAATACCGCCCGCCTGTCGTGGACAGCCTGCGGTTGAAGGTTGCTTTATGTCTAAAGGGCAGCCGAAAGCTCTCGAGCGAAATCCGCTCCACCCAAGCCTGCAGCTCCTCGTTGCTCATCTGCTTCATTGTGTACACCACGTACCCTTCTGTCCAGCGCTAGGCTATAAATGTTACTTGAATTTTAACTTCCCTCTGGGCTACACTGTCAAGTAGAAAGTATGGAGGGAGAACCTGCAATCATGCCAAAGATGCGTTATGTTATTTTGCAACAACGGGACAAGCTGACTTTTGTTGAAATGCCCAGCGACTATGCATATCAGCTAAGCGCGCTTAACTTGCGACTGAACAAGGAAATTGACAAGCTGACCGCTCCCGGCAAGCCCGAGCTTCCTATTGCCGTGGCAGAATGCGACCAGCTTGATCTGCTGCAGGAATCGCTCAGCATTCAAGGCGGCCTGGAATACATAAATGAGCTTGAGCAAGCCTTCGCTGCAATCAAGGAGGAGCATTACCCGCTCATCTCGCTGCTTACCGAGATCCGCGCGCTGCAAGCGCAGCTGGAGCAATGGTACGAAGAGGAAGGGCAATAATCGAGGTAGACCTGCACGCTTTGGGCGATTTCCCCATATGCTATCCATACAGACGGAATTAGCAGAGGAGGAGATACCCTTGCCGCAATGGCTCTGCAATCAACTGACCCGCGCTTTTCGTAAAAAGGATCGGCGTCAGATTAAACTGTTGAATGAATGCTGGTTTTTTTACAGAAACTCCTCAGGGGAGAATTCGAACGCCCAGTAAGCCAGCGTGCCCCTTGATCCGATACGGGAGAAGACAGCAAGCCGGAGATGATCCGGCTTGTTTTTGTATGTTCAGCTAGCTAAAATGCGCGCGTGGCAGGCCAGCTGCCCTGCAGCTTCCTCAGCAGGATGATCTGACCAATATGATAAGCATCATGGGTAATGAAGCTCCAATACCGCTGCGGATGCTCGCTCAGTTCCTCTTCAGGCACATTCTGAATTTTCTCCCGCACAGCCGCATGAACCTGCTTCAATCGGTCCTGGGCCTCCCGCCAAGCCTCCTCGCTGGCATCGACAATCCGAAACGTCTCGTCATTGCTCACCCGGACATCCGACGCCCGCCCTTCTATCCGCGCCAGAAGCACTTCCTTGTAGAACAGCAGATGCATTACGTTTTCCCAGATGCTGTTAGCGCCTTCCCCCGGCTTCCACAATGCCTGCTCCACCGTCACATCCTGAAGGGCAACCGATAGCGGAGCATATCCATCCTCCTTCTCCATCGTGAAATCCCAGTTCTCCAGCAGCATTTCGCGCAAACTCATCCTCATTCCTCCCGCCATAATTGTAACGATCTAAAACCAGTTTAGAAAGTTACATCCACCTTAACACAGCTTTCGCTCCTGAACAAGTAACTAGCTAAACTTCATTATGCCTGTTACAATAACCATACCATTGAAAGGATGAAACAGAATGCTCTGGGATGATTTTATAAATAGTGAATGGCCGGATTGGAAAAAAGGAGAACGGTCCGAGGACAAACTGGAGAGCGACGCGTGGCTCCAGCGGTTTATAACCGAACATTCCCTGCTCGCTCCTCCCCTCCTTACGGACGAGGAGCTGAAGTTCCTCCGGCAGCTTCGCGCCCTCATGCTTCACTGCGTGCAGCGGATCGTGGGTGGACAATCGCTGTCCGAGGAGGAGCTGACGCAATTGAATGCATGGCTGAGCCGCGGGCCGGTCATCCGCCGCTTGGTTCCGGGCACCGGGAAGCCCTTCGCCCTGTCCAGCTCCCCTGTAAATCCAGGCTGGGAGGGCGCAGCGGCCGAAATTGCCGCTTCATTCGCAACAGCGCTGGCTGAACGCGATCTGTCGCGCTTCTCTATCTGCTCCAATCCAAATTGCCGCTGGGTATACTATGACAGCACACGCAACCGCTCCAAACGCTATTGCGAGGACAAAACCTGCGGCAATCTGATGAAGGTGCGGCGGTTCCGGGCCAAACATGCCTCCGCCGCCAGCGAGAAGCAAGGCCCGGCAGACAAGCCTTAACCGGTCTGGTGAGACAGCTGCCAGCTCCGGGCTCCAATCAACGAACAAAGCGGCAACCTCTGTCATCGAGGTTGCCGCTCATGTTCATTCCTGATCTCCACCCTGAGCGCTTGTCGCTCAAGCCCCTGCGCTTCTACTGATCCTTCGGCTCGCGCATGGTCAATCCGACGCGGCCTTTCTTCAAGTCCACGTTAAGCACCCATACCGTGACGTTGTCTCCAACTGAGACGACATCCATCGGATGCTTTACATACCCGTTGCTCAGCTGGGAAATATGCACGAGGCCATCGCTCTTGATGCCGATGTCCACGAAGGCGCCGAAGTCAATCACATTGCGCACCGTCCCCTGCAGCTCCATGCCCGGTGTCAGGTCCTCGATCTTCAGCACATCCTTGCGGAAGATCGGTGCCGGCAGCTCCTCGCGCGGGTCGCGGCCGGGCCGCTGGAGACTGTCGAGAATGTCGCGCAGCGTCGGCACGCCGACATCCAGCTTCACCGCCAGGCTCTCCGGCTCCTGCTGTGCCAGCAGCTCGGCCAGCTCCTTCGTACCGAGCTTATCCAGCTCAACCTGCAGCTCCTTGAACAATCGGTCCACCACCGAATACGATTCCGGGTGAATCGGGGTCCGGTCCAGAATGTTCTCGCCATCGGTAATCCGCATAAAGCCTACGCACTGCTCGAACGTCTTCGCCCCGAGGCGCGGCACCTTCTGCAGCTGTTTCCGGCTGACAAACTTGCCGTTCTCCTCGCGGAACTTGACGATATTCTTCGCAATGGTCGCATTGATGCCGGCCACATAAGAGAGGAGCGACGGCGACGCCGTGTTCACATCAACACCGACATGGTTCACGGCCGACTCCACGACGGCGCGCAAGCTTTCCTCCAGATGCTTCTGGGACACGTCGTGCTGATACTGGCCTACACCGATGGATTTCGGATCGATCTTGACCAGCTCCGCCAGCGGGTCCTGCACCCGGCGGGCAATCGATGCCGCGCTGCGCTCGGCGACATCCAGATCCGGGAACTCCTCCTGCGCCAGCTTGGAGGCGGAGTATACGCTCGCGCCGGCCTCGTTGACAATAAGGTAAGCCAGCTCCGGATCACCGATCTCGGCGATGACCTCCTCGGCTACGAACTGCTCGGTCTCCCGCGAGGCGGTTCCGTTCCCGATCACAATCAGCTTGATGCCATATTTGTCGATCAGCTTGCGGAATACCGCCGCTGCCTCGGCCTTCTTATTGCTCGGCGGCGTCGGGTACGTGACAGCCACTTCAAGCAGCTTGCCTGTCTCGTCAACCACCGCGAGCTTACAGCCTGTCCGGTAGGCCGGATCGACGCCCAGTACGCAGCGTCCCTTCACTGGCGGCTGCAGCAGCAGGCTGCGCAGGTTGCCGGCGAAGATCGAAATCGCCTGATTCTCGCCCTTCTCCGTCAGTTCGGCACGAACCTCTCGCTCGATCGACGGCGCGATCAGCCGCTTGTACGAATCCTCAATGATCGTCTTCAGGATATCGGCGGCAATGGACTGCCCCTTAATTACCTGTTTGCCAATGAAGTTGTAAATTGAATCCGGTGAAACCTCAAGTCCCACCTTCAATATATTTTCCCGCTCTCCCCGGTTGATCGCCAGAATCCGGTGCGGCGGCATTTTCTTCGCCAATTCACGATAGTTGTAGTAATTCTCGTAGACGGATTCCGCTTCCGCATCCTTCGCTTCGGAAGTGAGCATGCCATGGTCCAGCGTATAGCGGCGAACCCAGGCACGAATGGCTGCGTCATCGGCAATATTTTCCGCCAAAATATCCATTGCCCCCTGCAGCGCTTCCTCTGCGGACGCGACGCCCTTCTCCTCATTGACATATTGCGCAGCCTGAGCCATCACATCGCCCTGCTTCGGCTGGGACCAGATCCACTCCGCGAGCGGCTCCAGCCCTTTCTCCTTGGCTACACTGGCCCGGGTCTTGCGCTTTTGTCTGTAAGGACGGTACAGGTCCTCCACTTCCTGAAGCTTCACCGCTGCCGTGATGGACGCTTTGAGCTCATCAGTCAGCTTTCCCTGTTCGTCAATAATCCGGATGACTTCACGCTTGCGCACTTCCAGATTCCGCAAATACCCGGTGCGCTCCTCGATCTCGCGCAGCCGGTTCTCGTCCAGCTCGCCGGTCATCTCCTTGCGGTAACGCGCAATGAACGGGATCGTGTTCCCCTCGTCCAGCAGGTCCACGGTCGTTCGCACTTGCTTGACAGACAGCCCAAGCTCCTTCGCGATTTGTTTGACGATTCTTTCCTGCTCTTCCTTATGAATCTGTTCCTCATTCACTTCCGCGACAGCTTCTAATTCAGACAATGATATCCCTCTTTCTTCAACATTAACTGTACAGCTATTATCCCAAATCTGCGGCGGCTTTTCCAGCACAGTCAACAGACGGGCTCCGCTTCTTCGTTGCCTTTAAGCTTGGATTAAGGTTTTTTTCATCTTATTTTAAGTGTTGCCCGATATTCTGAACGTAACAACAAGCGAACCAAACCAGCATGAGGAGGTCTCCGTACGACAATGAATGACAAAAAAGCGCTCACTTGGTCTGTCATCTGCGTTCTGCTCACCGCAACGGCCGTCACCGTCGCCTATTTCCTTATCCCCTCAGGCGCATAGATATCAGGAGCTTCAAATCCGCATACCTTCCCAAACAGAACAAAAGGCTGTCCCCAGCAGCACACTCTGCCGAAGAACAGCCTCCTTACAATCAAACCGCCACGGGTTTGATTTCTGATATGAATACTTGGATAGATCGGTTCAAAAGTCGATCAAGCCCAGACTGATCTGCAAGGAATCGTTCACCTTGCTCATCGTCTCGTCATCAAGATGGGTGATCTTGTCGGTAAGCCGCTGCTTATCAATGGTCCGGATCTGCTCCAGCAAAATAACGGAATCCCTGTCAAATCCATGCGATGCAGCGTCGATTTCAACATGAGTCGGAAGCTTTGCTTTTTGAATCTGTGCGGTAATTGCGGCCACAATTACCGTTGGACTGAACCGGTTGCCGATATCGTTCTGGATCACAAGGACCGGCCTTACACCTCCCTGCTCCGAACCGACAACGGGTGAAAGATCCGCAAAAAATACGTCGCCCCGTTTTACGATCACTGTCTACACCCCGCTTACTAAGCGGTCTAGAGTGCTGTCTGCATCTTCCTCCGCGTGAAACGCTTCAGATGCCATGGTCAGGTTGATTTTCGCCATTTCCATATACCCTCGCTGCATTGATTCGCGTATATAACGCTTCTTACGCTCATTCAAGTACAGTTTCATGGCTTGCCGAATAAGCTCACTGCGGTTGGAATTCTCCAACTGAGCGATCCCGTCCACTTCCTGCAAAAGATGATCCGGTAAACTGATCATAATTCGTTTGGTGTTCTGCATATTGGCCACCCTCAATTACACCCCCACAACCTTCTCGCCTGTGCACCAGTATTGCATTATTCAAGGAAATTTATACAAAAGAATATATATGCCGAAGGTATATCAAGTATGCTGCATACCATTATAAACTACAATCGACAGTTTCGTACAGACAAAAGCGACATATTCATACTTCTTCCTACTTCGAGAATGCCTGTATATAATCCTTCTTCCTCGAACACAATTTCCTCGGGCACAGATGCTTCAATGTAAATCGACGGATTCCCATAGCGGGTTGACCGTCTTGACGGGGATATTTCCGCGTATATATTGGCGCGGCACTCGGTGGGCCATCATGCAGACTACCTCATAGTGGATGGTGCCCAGCCAGGAAGCCAGCTCGTCTGCCGAAATACATTCGCCAGCCTGCTGGCCGATGAGCACAACCTCTTCACCGGCTTTGATTTGTTCCGCCTCTTCGGCGAACGTCTTAAGTGACACCATGCATTGATCCATGCAAATTGTGCCGACAACTGGGACGCGGCGGCCGCGTATCAGTACCTCCGCCTTGCCGCTCAGCATACGGGAATAACCGTCAGCATAACCGATCGGAAGCGTTCCAATCATTTCTTCCTGTCCGGTTATGTATCTGGTGCCGTAGCTGATGCCTGAATTCGGAGGAAGCGTCTTGACGTACACAAGCTTTGTTTTGAGCGCCATGACAGGGCGAAGGCTTACCGCTTGCTTATTCACCTCATCGGATGGATACAATCCATACAAGCTGACGCCTATGCGCACCATATTGTAGGATAATCCGGGAGTGTCGATAGCGGCAGCACTGTTGCCCGTATGTATGATCGGGATAGGATAGCCCATGTCCCGAAGGGCGTCCGCCACGTCCTTGAATCGGCGATACTGCTCCATTGTATAGTCTTTGTTGTGTTCATCCGCGCGTGCGAAATGAGTGAACATGCCTTCTACAACCATTTGCGGAAGCGAGAAAGCCTCTTTAATGAAGGAAAGCGCATCCTCGCCGGGAAGCAAGCCCAAACGACCCATTCCGCTGTCAATCTTGATGTGTACCCTTAGCTTTCGATCCGGCAGAACCGGCAGCGCCTTGATCGCCTGAAGCACCTCCGTGCTGAACAAAGCGATCGATATGTTGTTGTAGAGCGCAGCCTCCACCCCTTCCGGCGGCGTATAGCCGAATACAAGAATCGGCAGGGTGATGCCGGCTTGACGAAGCTCAAGCGCTTCGTCCAGGAACGCAACGCCCAAATAATCGGCCCCGAGCTGCTCCAGCTCTCGGGCTACTTCCACCGCCCCATGCCCGTACGCATTCGCCTTGACGCTGGCCAGAAACTTCATACCTTCAGGCAGCGCCTTGCGAAAGGCGGTGTAATTGGCGCGCAGATGATCCAGGTTAATCTCGGCCAGGGTTGGTCGGTATATTGCTTGCACTTCCAGTCACCTTCTTACCTTGATGAGAAAAACTTTTTGACTAGCATTAGATTATATGGTAATGTTCCGAAAGGCAACTGTCAATGAAGCCTCGAGACGGGCTGGGAGAACCGACCTTTCTTCCCGCAGCCTCTATGGATATTAAACCCGCGAAAGCTCTGCTAGAAACAGGCTGCCAGCCCGCTTCCGAAGCCTTGTGGATTGGAAAAAGAAGGCGAATGGCCAGAACGCAGGAACACTCATCCTCCGCTGCCGGGTATTCGCCTTCATCCATTATTTACCCGATTGGTCCTGCATGGAAGCAGCGATGTTCACCATCTCCTCAACCGGAAGGTTGGTGCTCGTTATCCGGTACTCAACGCCGTCCGTCGTCCAGGTCAGCGTCTTCTGCTGGTCCCCGGTCAACAAGCCTACCGTAGTGAAATCGATGTAGATCGCTTCCCCAGGCACAAGCGACACGGCACGATCCAGCGGTCTGGATTCCATAATGGTGTATTGATATACCCCATTGTATTTCAGAATGACGGCATGATCCTTGCTGTCTGGAATCTCCATCGTCTCTTGATGCGCCACCCCGGCAGGCGTATATCCTGGCTCAATGATGCCAAACGAGCCCATATCCTTCTCCGCTACCGGGTCCAGAATCCCTTCGGTTCCCTCGGCAATCTCCTCGCCTGAAGGTTCGACCGGCAAGCCAT
Source organism: Paenibacillus sp. 7541 (assembly GCF_002276395.1). NCBI lineage: Bacteria > Bacillati > Bacillota > Bacilli > Caryophanales > Paenibacillaceae > Paenibacillus > Paenibacillus sp. 7541. Next base: position 8,194 of record NZ_NQLZ01000049.1, read on the forward strand.
TCTCATCCACTTCCGCCAGCGTGCCCTGCGACTCGCTCATGGCGTTCAGATTCCGCTGGGTATCAAAGGATTCCTTCGTCAGATTCGTATCAAACGTAAACGTATTGAATTTCACATCCACCACAACATTGGCCTGGGAATCCGATACCTGAACCTGACGCGGAGAATAGTTGTCCTTGGCGAGCCAGATCTTCTGGCGGACAAGCGCATGGCTGTGGTAATTGGCGGCTACGTCAAACACGTAGCTTTCCTTATCCTCGGCAAACTGGCGGTTCTTGTCGCCGATAATGCTGGACAGGAGTGTCTGGTACAAGTAGACCTGTCCCTGATTATCCGGCCAGTCGCTTTTGAAACGGAAGCTCTTGTTCAAGCTCGGCGTGAGCACAAACACGCCTTCATCATTACGCAGCACAATCTGGGTAATATTCTTCTGCCCGTTGGTCAGGCTTATGCGATAGTAGGACGGCGACTGATACCATACCTCCACCTGGTACTCCTGCGGAGTTGTACCGGTATGTATGGTCATGACGCCCGCCCCCTGGTAGGTGCCCTTGTCACCTTCCAGCTTATCAGCTACTTTGCCCAGATCTTTCACAACGCTGTCCGCGTCTTTTTTTCCGCATCCCGCCAGTATCGTCGTCAAGCATAATACAACAGCGAGCAGCACCCATGAAATCCGGCGCATGTCATCATCCCCTTTTCGCACATGTTTTGAGTTGATTGATACATGTCTATGAGGGACTTGGTCACATTATGCAGACTAGCCTGACAAGCAGAAGCGGGAGTCAGGTGATATCGAAGCGAATGACGGGAGTGCCCGATCCAGCCGGCCGACCGGCTTCCCTATGAATTTATGTTGACACGCAGCCTCCGAGGGCATCCACTCCATTCGGGGCAAACGCCCTTCAAGCACTCAGGGCTGGCCTATCATCTCTTCATCACCTATGAACCGGATAAAAAAAGAAGCCTGTCCGTTCATATCAAGAACAGACAGGCTCTTATCTCTTGGCATACAGGTGCTTTCATCCTTCGGACGAATGAATATTTAGCGGCTCGGCATAAGAAGATCGGCATGAAAGCCCAAATAGTCGAGCAGGCCTTCCTCGATTTGGCGAATACGCTCCAGACGCAGACTGTAGGTCGATACCGTCTCACCGACCACATGCGCGTTCAGCAGCCCCGCACTGCGCAGGTTGAAGATGTGATCATGCGTAATCCCTTTGGAAATGCCCAAATGCCGAACGACTTCGATAAACGTACGCGGCTCGTCGCGCAGAAAATGCAGGATGCGCAGCCGGCTCTTCTCGCTCAAGCTGCGCAGCAGCCGATACAATTGAAGCGACGGCTCATCCGCCTCGGATGGCGGCTCAATTCTCGCAGCATAATGACAAACGGTCACACTGCCGAACGAATAAATGATATTGCCGGGCTGAAAATGGTACTGCGGCACAAGGACAAGCTTCTCCAGCCCTTGCACAGGCTCAAAGCAAAACCCGTTCGTTAAAGCCGATGCCGTCTCATAGGCATTCAGCCCCTGGAGCGCCGACTTCTCTTCCGCTTCTGCCTGCAGCGCGGAGATGATGCCGGAGTCGACATGGGTGAAATAGGCGTCGTTCCATGCGGTGAGCATGTCGTGCAGCCGATCGCGCGCAGCCCCGAAGTTCTCCGGAAACGTCTGCACGTACGGTGACAACACCTCGTACAATTCACCTAAGGTAAGGTTTTTCAGCCAGGACAGAAACCCCTGCGTGCTGTCTTTGCTCGGAGATACGTAAACCAGCAAGTAAAGCAGCTTCCACTCCAGATCCATAGCGGTCTTGTTCAACTGATCGGCAAATTCGGGAGACAGCTTCGCCTCCACGTTCCGAGCCCAATCCGGACCAAGATCAATCCTTTTGTGCCAGCTCTTGCATAGATACGTATGGAGACTATTGATCATCTCGTTGACGGGTCTGAACGATATTTCCAATTGATAAGACAACAAATTGCACTCCTTCTCTGACCTGAAATCACCAGCGGCTGGTTACCGGCAAGCTCCGCAACCATCGGTTTCCTACCTATTATACACGCCGGCAAATCCTTTTTCTATAAAGCCGGACTGGCGCTGCAGGCCGCCGTGGTCAGACCAGATGACAGGCAACGAAGTGGTCGCCTCCCACATTCCGGAACTCCGGTATCTCCTCCTTGCACCGCGATACCGCGTACGGGCATCGCGTATGAAACTTGCAGCCGGAAGGCGGATTGGCCGGGCTCGGAATATCGCCCTTGAGTACGATGCGCTCCCGCTTGAGCTTCGGAACCGGGACCGGAATCGCAGACAGCAGCGCTTTGGTGTAGGGATGAAGCGGCTGGCTGAACAGCTCGTCGCGCGAAGCCATTTCCATCATGGAGCCGAGATACATGACGCCGATGCGGTTGCACAGATGCTCGACGACACTCAGATCATGAGAGATGAACAGATACGTCAGTCCCAGGGTGTGCTGAAGCTTCTTGAACAGGTTAATGATCTGGGCCTGAATCGACACATCCAGCGCCGATACTGGCTCATCGGCAATGATGAAGTCGGGGTTCAGCGCCAGCGCCCGGGCGATGCCAATCCGCTGCCGCTGTCCACCGGAGAACTCGTGGGGGAAGCGGCTGTAATGATAGGAGGAGAGGCCGCAGGCTTCCAGCACATCGAGCGCCCGCTCACGCGCCTCCTCCTTCGTCGCCAGCCCGTGATTGACAAGCGCCTCGCCAACCGCATCGCCAATCCGGATCCGCGGGTTGAGCGAGCTGTACGGGTCCTGGAATATCAGCTGCATCTGGGGACGCAGCTTACTCATCTCCGCCTTGGACAGCTCATGGATCGGCATGCCCTTGAACAGCACCTCGCCATCGGTTTTCTCATGCAGGCGCAGAATCGTGCGGCCGACCGTGCTTTTGCCGCTGCCGGACTCTCCGACCAGGCCGAAGGTCTCTCCAGCTTGAATCGTCAAGCTGATGTCATCCACCGCCTTGACATGTCCCACCGTCCGGTTCAGCAGACCGGCTGTGATCGGAAAGTATTTCTTCAGATGGCGCACTTCCAGCAAATGTTCACTCATGTTGAGCCTCCTCCTCGTACAGCCAGCAGGCTGCTCGCTGACTGGCGCTCACCTGCTTCAGCTCAGGCTGGCGAGTCCGGCAGATGTCCATGCAGCTGTCGCACCGGTCGTGGAAATAGCAGGACTCGGTCAGTTCAAGCGGATTCGGCACCTGGCCCGGAATCGAGAACAGCTCCTCAGTCCGCTGACCGATAATCGGCTTGGAACGAAGCAGCCCCTGGGTGTACGGATGCTTGGGCCGCTCGAACAGTTCGGTCACTTCGCCTTCCTCGACAATTTTCCCTGCATACATGACGATGACATAATCGGCCATCTCCGCCACGACCCCAAGATCGTGGGTAATGAGCATGATCGACATATTCGATTGCTCCTTGCTTTGCCGCAGCGTCTCCAGCACCTGCGCCTGAATCGTCACATCCAGCGCCGTTGTCGGCTCGTCAGCAATGAGCAGCTTCGGTTCGCAAGAGATCGCAATGGCGATCATGATCCGCTGCAGCATGCCTCCGGACAGCTGATGCGGATAGGATTCAGCGATTTGCTCGGCGCGAGGGATGCCGACCAGTTCAATCAGTTCCAGCGCGCGGGCGTAAGCCTGTTTCTTGCTCAGCCTCTGGTGAATCATAAGCGGCTCCATAATTTGCTTCCCGATCGTGATCACCGGATTGAGCGAGGACATCGGCTCCTGGAAAATGATCGAGATGTCATTGCCCCGGATACGCCGCAGCTCCTCCTTGCTGATTCGCAGTAAATCCTTGCCGTCAAACTGGATGGATCCGTTGACGACCTTGCCATGCGGCCCTTCGACCAGGCCCATGATCGACATGGCGGTGATGCTCTTGCCGCAGCCGGATTCGCCAACGATGCATACCGTCTCTCCCGGATGGATGCGAAAGCTGACATCGTCCACCGCCTTGACCGTGCCGGACCCGGTATGGAAATGAGTGCTTAAATGGTTGATTTCGATTAATGGATTCATGGACGGTTCACCTGCTTGTTTGCTTTTTGGGATCAAGAACGTCGCGCAGACCGTCGCCGAATACATTGATTGCGATGACGGTTGCAAAGATAGCCAGCCCGGGAGGAATCCATAGCCATGGACGCTTCTCAAAATCGATCAGATTGTTGGCGGCATCAATCATATTGCCCCAGCTTGGCGTGGGCGGCATGACACCGAGCCCGAAGAAGCTGAGTGCGGATTCCGCCAGAATCGCGCCCCCGATCCCCAGTGTCCCGATGACAATCAGCAGCGGGAACACATTCGGCAACAGATGGTGAAACAGCTTCCGTCTGTCGCTCAGGCCGAGCACGTCGGCCGCCTGCATATATTCCCGTTCGCGAAGCGTGAGCATCTGGCTGCGGACAAGCCGCGCAACCCCTGGCCAGCCGATCAGGCTAAGCATGACCATGACCAGATAGAGCCGGTAATCGGTAGGCACTTTCCATTCCGACATCAGAAAGCCCATGATGAACAGGATCGGAATGCCCGGAATGGTGAACAGCAGATCGGCAATGCGCATAATGAGCTGATCGACAATGCCGCGATAGTAACCGGAGATGATGCCGAGCACTGTCCCGATTGTCATCGACAAGGCCATCGACGCAAGACCGACGGTGAGCGATATTCTTCCGGCCTGGAGCAATCTTGTCAGCACATCTCTGCCCAAGTGATCTGTACCGAGCCAATGCTTGGCGCTTGGCGGCTGATGCTTGATCAGGATGTTCACCTTGCCGTCTGCATAAGGGGAGAATAGCGGCCCAATGAAACATGCCACTAACATAAAGATGACAAATATGAAGCCGGCCATCGCCATCTTGTTTTTGCTTAATTGCTGGATCGCCTGGCGCCATAGCGATGGGGGAGCTTCGGATACGCGACGGTCAGGCACGCGGCCGGCTTCCCTGGTAGATAGATTAGACACAATGCGGGCGCTCCTTTCTTTACAGTTTGACGCGCGGATCGGAAGCGTGATACAGAATATCCGACAAGAGCGTGCCGATCACGGTCAGGACGGCCAAGAGCATCGTAAAGCCCATCAGCAGCGGGTAGTCGCGGACGGTGAACGATTGCAGATACAGCTGCCCTATCCCCGGCCAATTGAATATTTTCTCAATGATGATCGACCCGCTGAACAGGCCCGGAAGCTCAAAACCTACAAGGGTAATTGCTGGCAGCATCGCATTCTTCAGCGCATGCCGGTACAGCACCGTCCGCTCCTTCAAGCCTTTGGCACGAGCCGTGCGCACATAGTCCTGCTTGATGACCTCCAGCACATTGCTGCGGAGATAACGCGCCAGCGAGCCGACGCCGAGCAGCACCATGACCGCCACCGGCAGCACCATATGGTTCATCACTTCCACTATATAGTCCCAGCCTTCGGCGCGGCTGCCTGTCGTAATCATGCCGCCCGGCGGGAGTATCTTCAGGTCGACGGCAAACACTTTGATCAGGAATAGTCCGATGAAAAATGACGGGATGGACATCGCCGCGAAAATGCCGATCATCACCAGCGTGTCAAACAGCGAGTATTGCTTGTAAGCCGTAATCACACCGATGATAACCGCGATAAACCAGGTGAAGAAGGTGGCGACCACCGCCAGCAGAAAGGAGTTCCATATGTAGTCCTGGATCAGTTGAGCTACAGGACGCTGCTGGGCCAGCGAATAGCCGAGATCGCCCTGGAGCAGATTGCCCATCCAATTGACATAGCGTTCAAACACCGGTTTGTTCAGACCGTAGATTTCCCGCAGCTCTGCCTTCCGCTCCTCGGACAAGCTCAGATTGTTGTCAACATAATCGCCCGGCGTCAGAGAGAACAGGAAAAATATCAATAAGGACGCGCCCAACAGAATCAAAAGCATATACAAGCATCTTCGGAGCAAATAGGTTCTCATGTTTATCTCCTAATCAGCATCTCCGGCCTGAACAGAGCTCAGGCTGGAGATGTCGTTGTTAATGATTGCGTAAAGCTTTACTTCAACTCCCAATCCGCCAGGCTGAAGCCGATGCCGGACAGCGGGTTCAGCTCAAATCCGCCGATGCGTCCGTTGATCGCCACAATCTGTTTGCTGTAGCTAGTAAACATGACGGGCAGCTCGTCGTTCAGAATTTTGAACATTTCATGGTAGATTGCCTTGCGCTCCTCAATGTCGCTCGTAGCCAGCGATTTCGCATAGAGATCATCGATGACCGGGTTGTCATAGCCAGGGGTCTGCCCTTTCGTGAAGCGGAATACCCCCTGGGACGGATCGCTGATGATCGTTGTGGAGAAGGACGCCATATCATAATCGCCGTTTCTCACCTTGGCAGAGAGCGTGTTGAAATCCGGGAACTGCTCCGGCACGAAGTCAACGCCAATCTCGGCATAATTCTCCGACGCCACTGCGATGAAGATGTCGGTGCTTTCGCTTTTGGACCCGAGATAATTGATGCGCAGCTTCTGGCCGTCCTTCTGGCGAATGCCGTCGGCGCCAACGACCCAGCCTGCCTCATCCAGCAGCTCCTTCGCTTTTTCCGGATCATACGGATACGGATTGATGTCCTCCTCCGTGTACGACCACAGAATCGGCGAGGAAGGAATGTTAGCCAGCTGGCCGGCGCCTTGTCTGGCCTCGACATATATGAGCTGGCGGTCCAGCCCGTAGGTCAATGCCTGGCGAACGCGCTTATCCTGCAGGTGATCCCGCTCCAGGTTCAGCTGGTTGTATCCGTAGTTGCTTGCCGTACTTGGAATCAGGTCCAGGAAGCCCAGGCCTGTCAGCCGTTCCAGGTTATCCTCGGTCGCGGTGAAGCTGCCGTAGTCCACTTCGCCCGTTTCAACGAACTGCCAGGTATCGCCTTCACTTGTTTTGTAGATGAAATATTCTGTTTTCGGCTTGCCGAACACGTAATGCTCATTGGCCACAAACCGCACTTCCTGGCCCGGAATGAAGCGCTCCAGCTTGTAAGGGCCATTCGTAATCGGATTCGCGTGTAGATCCTTGATATAGTCCAGATTGCCAAACGTATAGTCTTTACCGTAGTAAGCCTTGGACAAAATCTGTCCGCCCAGCACCGTCAATGCCGTTGCGTTCGTCTCCTCCAGCGTCACCGAAATCGTGCGCTCGTCAATCACCTGGATCCCTTCGATGGCATCTGCTTTTCCATCCTTGTAATCCTGCCCGCCCACTATTCTTGACTCCACCACCGTGTTGATGCCGTCATAAGAAGGATCATGCAGCAGCGTCCAGGTGAACGCGACATCCTCGGCCGTCATCGGCGAGCCGTCACTGTACTTCAAGCCTTCGCGGAGATAGTACGTATAGGTCAGTCCGTCCTCGGAAATCTCCCACCGCTCAGCCAGTCCGGGAACCGGGAGGCCGTTCGGATCGACCTTGACCAGCGGCGTATACAGCACGCTGTTGACATTTCCGTCATACCCGACCTGGGTGAAATAAGGCGTGAACGCCCCGCTTGGATTCACAAGGCTGACAATGATCGTGTCGTCCCGCTGCTTCGCTCTGTCCGGAAGCTTGGACAGGTCACTTGCAGCAAGCCGCTCTGTAAGCGCAGCCGGTTGCGGTTCCGACGGCGTCTCCGCCGACGTCTCATTGCTGCTGCCCGGATCGGAAGAATCAGCAGGTTCATTGGCAGAAGAGCCTGAAGAGCATGCAGCCATTAACAGAGATAAGATCAATAACAGAACAAACGCTATGTATCGTTGTTTTTTCATGGCAACCACCTTTTAACATTAGATTTGATACTGCACCGATACTGCCGAACTCGCAACCCACATACAACGAATCTGGCAATGCCAAAAAAACAATAATTCCAATGCGATAAGTATGAATTATAATAGTAATAGACCGCTGACTTTACGGAAGAGTCGATCCGCACCAAGACAGACAGCAACTGCGTAGTGTTGCACTAACTGATGAGCCCGACTGCCACCTTGATCATCACAACATCAACCATGAAGCATAAGCATGAAACAGAAGCCTTCGGCTGTTCTCCTCCCTTCTCCCCCTTTAAATTGAAAATAATGGAACTATCAGCATAATACCAATAAGAAAAGTGCGAATTATGCTTGTGCGACGCAGCATTACAATCATTTTATCCAGTTTTATACTTTCTGTAAATAGCGTACTATAAATTATTTCTCCCTAGACAGAAATCATTGAGCGATCACTTTCTGGTTAACCCCTCGTTAGCCGAAGATCAGGACACATCTTCTTCTTCCACAAAAAAACACACCCTCCTATGAAGAGAATGTGTTGGTTTAAAGTCTATTTCGGCTGCCCGGAGGACTCGGAAGCATCGGTTGGCAGCAGCTGAAACAGCGTTCCGTCCTGCAGGTGGTTCACAAATCGTTGCAGCCATTCATAATACGCCTTGGCTTCCTGCAGCTTGAACATGTCTTGCAAGCACAGGCTGCGCAGCTCCTCGCTTGCGTCCGGGCTCAGGATGATGCTGCTCCATGCCCCGATCGCTTCGTCAATGGCGAGGGACATGACGTCAATCTCGCGCTGGAGCTTGTTGCCGAAAAAATTTTGGAACACTTTGAAAAAGTCAGTCTCCGCGATATATTGATCCTTTCTAACCTGCTTCTTGTCCAGCTTCGTCACCATCTGGGAGGACAGCAGCGAGCGAATGGCGTAGCTCATATTGCTCTTGCTCATGTTCATCTTCTGCTGCATCTCTTCCAGGGTCATTTCTTTTTCCTCAAAATACATTACCCCGTACAAGGTGCCAAAGGTATGATTGACGCCGTACAAGTCCATCGTCTGGGCGATCGCCTCGATCACCTCATGCTTCGCCTGCTCGTATTGTTCCTCCAGCGGCTTGTCTTTTTCCATCATTCCAACTCCAAACTTTACAAAATTCTCGCGCTGTTTTGACATTCCTTTAATGGTTCTCACTTACACTGAACGTACAAAATATTTTGAACAATGATAATAAACCACGAATTTACATCTTTATTTTAGCATTAGTTCAAATAATTTTGAATCATCAGGAGGGTTAATGTGACCAGCAAATTCATGAATGATATCAAGGCCTTCGGCTTCATGCTTCCTGCACTCATCCCTTTAATGCTGTTCTGGTTCATTCCATTCGGCTATATCGCCTATTTGAGTTTTATGGAATGGGATTTCATGAATCCGGTCAAAACCTTCGTCGGTTTCGAGAATTACCAGGCGCTGTTCAGCAGCAAGAAGTTCTGGGATACGGTGCGCGTCACGCTCTGGTTCTGCGCCGGCAGCGTCATTCCGATCATCCTCGGCGGCTTGTCCCTCGCGCTGCTGCTTAGCGACAGGCTGAAGGGGAGCTTCATCTACCGCACGCTCATGTTCTCGCCATGGGTCACGCCGACGGTTGCGGTATCCATCGTATGGTCCTGGATCTATGAGCCGCGGGTCGGGCTGGCCAACACGGTCCTCGGATGGTTCGGCGCTGCTCCGGTTCGGTGGCTGGAGGATCCGCATTGGGCGCTCGTTGCTGTTCTGATTGTGACAATATGGAAATCGGCCGGCTGGAGCATGATCTTCTACATGGTGGCGATCCGCAATGTGCCCAGGCCGCTCCTGGAGGCAGCCTCGCTTGACGGGGCGGGCAGTGTGAAGCGTTTCTTGTACGTCACGCTGCCGCTCATCTCGCCGACCACCTTCTTCCTGTTCATCGTCCAAACGATCTCGGCGCTGCAGGCGTATGATCAGATCAATATTTTGACGCAGGGCGGGCCAGCCGGATCCACGAGAACGATCCTGTACATGTATTATCAATCCGCCTTCCAGTCCTATGAGATTGGAGAAGCGTCAACGGTCGCCATGACGCTTGTTCTCTTCTGCTTGCTGCTCTCCCTGTTAAGCTTCTGGGTTGGCAAGAGAACGGTGCATTACAATGCTTAGTCCAGAAAAAGGAGGTACCGATGCATGGCGCTCTACGCCCGTTTGAAACAAAGCATTCATCATCTCGTGCTGGCAGCCGCCTCCATAATGATGGCGTTCCCGTTTATATGGATGGTCAGCAGCGCATTAAAAACGAATGAGGAAATATGGAGCTTCCCGCCCACGCTTCTGCCTGAGCAGGCGTTATGGCATAACTTCATGGACGCCTGGAACGCCGCTCCGTTCAGCCAATATGTATGGAACAGCTTCTTCGTCGCTACCACCATCGTCTTGTGCCAGGTGGTCAACTCGGCCATGTATGCCTATGCCATCACCCATATGCGATTCCGGCTGAAGGGCGTGTTCACGGCAGCGATTGTGCTCGGGTATATGATCCCGGCAACCGCCACGTATTTGCCAAGCTATCTCATTCTGAATGAACTGAACATGCTCAACAGCTATCAAGGTCTGATCTTCTCCAACTGTGTCAGCGTATTTTCGATTTTTCTGATCAGACAAGCCTTTCTCCAGGTATCCGGTGAATTGATCGAAGCAGGCCATATGGATGGAGCCCGTCACCTGACCGTGCTCTTCCGCATCCTGGTGCCACTTACCAAACCGTTCTTTGCGGTCATTGCTTTGATTACTTTCATTGAACAATACAACAACTACTTCTGGCCGATGCTGATCACCAATGATCCCAATCTGCATCTCGTATCGGCCGGGCTGCGCAGTTTCTTCGTTGAAGGAGGTGCATACGGACTCAAGTGGCCGCTGATTATGGCCGCAAGCGCGCTTACCATCGCGCCGCTCCTGGTACTGTTTCTGTTCACACAGAAAACGATTATTCAAAGCGTCAATCTGTCAGCCGGAGCAACAAAAGGTTAACAACCCCATTATAATCGATAGATATGAGGAGGAAATCTGCTGTGCTAAAAACATCCAAACCCTGGTTATCCATCGCCCTGATCAGTGTCATGATCTTCCTGTCTGCCTGCGGGTCATCATCATCCAACGGAGGAAGCAGCAGCGCACCAAGCGCCCAGCCGAATCAAGGCGAGGCATCCGAAGCTTCGAATGCACCGGTTGAAATTGAATTCTGGTACGGCCTCGGGGGCAACCTTGGCGAGAATATGGAGCGCCTCATTGCGGCCTTTAACGAATCTCAGGACAACATTGTGGTCAAAGGCCTGGTACAGGCCAGCTACTCGGAGACATCCACGAAGCTGCAGGCGGCGATTGCAGCCGGCAATGTGCCGGCCGCGGTTCTTTCGTCCAACGCCGAATGGGCAAGACGGGGATATTTTGAAGAGCTGGACAGCTATATCGCGGGGGATTCCGACTTCAATAAAGAGGATGTCATTCCCACCTTCCTGGAACAAGGCCAGGTCGACGGCAAACAATACTTCCTGCCGATGTACGGCACAACGCAAGTGATGTACTACCGCAAGGATATTCTGGCAGAGCACGGCATTGATCCGGCTACGCTGACCACTTGGGAGGCGCTCGCCGAAGCGGCCGCCAAGATGACGAAGAAGGATGGCGGTACGACAACGTTCTACGGCTGGGAGCCGATGTGGGGCAAGGAGAACATGATGGATGCTGTATTCAGCAAAGGCGGCTCGGTGCTGAGCGAGGATGGCCGGACCGTGACGATCACAACCGATGAATGGGTAGACACCTGGGATTACTTCCGCAAGTGGATTCATGAGGATCAGATCATGCGCATTCACCATGGCGGAACCGGCTGGGAATATTGGTACAAAACGATTGATGACGTCATGCAGGGCTTCGCTGCAGGCTACACAGGCTCCAGCGGTGACCAGGGCGATCTTGATTTCTCCATCATCGCGGCCATGGAACAGCCGGGCTGGGAAGGTCACGGCCAAGGCAAGCCGGTCGCAGAGGCCATCCTGGCTGGCATTCCAGCAGCCGCATCGCCAGAACAGAAGGCTGCAGCCTATGAGTGGTTCAAGTTTTTCATGAAGCCGGAGAACACCGCTTCCTGGTCCATGAATACCGGCTACATTGCCGTGCGTGAATCCGCTCAGAATGATCCTGCATTCGCGGATTTCGCTAAAGAGAACCCTCAGATTACTGTACCTCTGTCGCAGGCGACCCATGCTTCCCGCCCGTTCGTTGACCCGACAGGCGGCAAAATTTCCGACGCGCTCGCTACGGCCGCCGATAAGGTGCAGATATCCAACCTTCCGGCAGCCGAAGCGCTGGCAGAAGCACAGGCCGAGGCGCAAGCGGCCCTTGACGCCCATTACAAGCAGTAAGAGGACGAACATGAACATGGCACAACTTTATTTAAACGAGCTGCAGTGGCAGGTGGAGGCCGTCTTCCTGGATAAGGATGGCACCCTCATCGACTTCATGCATACTTGGGGATATTGGGCGGAGCAAGCGCTCCGCCAATATGCTATTCAGCTGGCCGAGCAGGGATACGAGGCAGCGGCGAACATGCCGGCCCGGATCGGCATGCTTGCGCATGGCGCCGATGTTGACCGGAATGGACCGCTCGCGATGGGAACCGTGGCGCAGCTGGAGACGATTCTGACCTTCTCCAGCTATGAGCTTGGCATGCCATGGTTCGAGGCGATCAAAGTGAGCCGGTCATGCCTGGCTTACGCCGACAAGGCTGTAGAGCTGGAGCGCCGCGTGCGGCTTCTGCCTGGCGCAGGCCGGTTCCTGGAGGAGGCGGCAAGGCTCCGGATTCCGATGTTCATCGTAACGGCAGATGAAACCGATACTGCGGTTAAACAGATGCAGTGGCTGGGGATGGCGCATTATTTTACCGATATCATCGGAACCGACCAGGTTGTCCGCGGCAAGCCCTATCCGGATATGCTTGAGCTTGCGGCCGGCCGCCATCAGGTGGATCTTACCCGGGCCGTTATGATCGGGGACACATCCAGCGACATGAGCATGGCCCACAGCGCCGGCCTGGCGGTCCGCCTTGGCAAGCTGTCACCCGGCGGGTCCGTCATTACACATGCCACATCCTGCTTCGAGGACTACGGGCAGCTTACGATTACAGCCTAAACTTACACTAGAAAAAGGACGACTACGAATGGGATGGTTATGGTTATTCATTGCAATTTTCTTTGAATTCGCAGGGACCCTCGCGATGAAGTACTCGGCCGGATTTTCCAATCTCCTGCCTTCCATCGTGATGTTTGCCTGTTATGCAGTCAGCTTCACCTGTTTGAACTTTTCTCTGGCCTATCTCAAAGTCAGCCTCGTGTATGCGATGTGGTCAGGTGTCGGCATTATTCTCATCACCCTGGCCGGCACCCTGCTCTTCAAGGAGCAGATAACGCTAGCCGGGGTATTCTGGATCGTCGTCATTGTCGCAGGCGTAGTCGGGCTTAATTTCAGTCAATCCGCTCACGGATAAGGGGAGGTACTGCACATGACAAATCAGCGTTTATTTCGATTCCATGTTCTCACCGATACGCATATCGAGGAAGAAGAAGGACATCTGTACAATCATCATTTCAGGCTGGCATTGCAGGACATTGCCGAGCATTTTCCGGACAGCGCCTGCATTGCCCATGCCGGGGATTTGACGAACCATGGTTATCCGGGAGAATACCGGCGTTATGCCGCCATCCTGGCGGAATTTCAGGGCAAGCTCCCTCCGCTTTACACCGTGCAGGGCAATCATGATGTCGGCACGATCTCTCCGCAGGATCTAAAGACCTATCTCGCCAGCCACGCGGGAGCTGCGCTTGCCGAAGAGGCAGCCAAGCTCGGGCTCCAGGCAGCTCATGCCGGGCTGGCCGCCATTCCGGAGGAATACGCGGATCTATTGCCTCCGGCCTATATGGAGCAGGGCCATGAAGCGGCAGGCACATGGGACAACCGCATCGCCGCTTTCCTGCAAGCGACCGGCCAGGCGGGTCCCTATCATCATCATGTCATTCGCGGAGCCCATTTTATATTCATCGGCAGTGAGACGAATGATCCGTTATTCTGCGAATTCAGCGAAGAGCAGCTGGCTTGGCTCGAACGTACCTTGGACGCTGTTCCGGACGCCAAACTGCCGATATTTCTATTCCTGCATCAGCCGCTGCTGGATACGGTGTCCGGCTCGCTCGCCCATCAGCAATGGTACGGTGTTCGTCAGGATGAGGAGCTGAAGCGCATCCTGAGCAAGCATCCCCGGGTCGTGCTGTTCACCGGCCATACCCACTGGGAGCTTGGCTCGCCTTATACGTACGTGCCGGCGACGGCATCCTCGCCAAGCATGCTGAATTGCGCCTCCGTGGCCTACCTGTGGACGGATGAGGACCAGCGGAAGGAAGGCTCCCAGGGCTATGTCGTCGATGTCTATGAAGACCGCACGGTTGTGCGCGGCAGAGATTACCGCGCTTCCGACTGGATCGATGGGATCGAATATACGATTGCGCATCAAGCATACAAGTGAATTAAATAGCGTGACCGGATCCATCCTCGTTCATTCCCCCCGTGAGCCGCATCGTGCGGTCAGCGGGGGTTTGTTCATGGATGCAGCGTTCCAGCCTTCGGCTCCTATGCGGGCGGTGCTGCCGGGTTGGCCTGTTCCCTGCGCTCCTGCGCAGCGGATTGCAGCGGAGCAAACAGCGACTCATCCATACGGTCCGGAGGCGGGAGCTTCCGGGTGACCGGATCAAGCAGCCACAGCACTCCGATCAGCAGGACGATCAGGCCGCTGCCCGCTATGATGGAGGAGCTGGCCAGGAGGAGCCCCAGACTGCCGCCAATCAGGCTTCCCAGCGGGCTTGCAATCCCGCTTAGCCCATTCGAAGCGGCAAATACGGTAGCCATATGCTGCTGCGGGATCGTCTTCTGAATCACCGTGTTGATAATGACATTGGTAATTCCGCCCGGGAACCAGGCCAATCCATAGGTCAATACAACCAGCCAGGTCCATGGCGTGAACACGCTAAGTGCCCAGGCCGCCCCCATGACAAAGAACGCGACGCCGTAAATTACCCCAAGCCTGAACTTCTCCAGCTTCAGGTATGGCGCCGCCAGTGCGCCAAGCAAACTGCCGCAGGCTTGCGCCATCAGAAGAATGCCATAGATACCGGCCCCGCCGAGACTGTCGGCGAATGCGGGCATGACGGTGAACGTCGCTCCGCCCACCGCGTTAATCATAATCATGCCAAGCAGAACACGGGCTAGCGGCGAGCCGAGGAGGAAACGCAGTCCGAAGCGCATATCCTCCATATAGGATTTGAATGAATCGGTGCTCGTTGAAGTGGCTGTGCTGTCTTTGACCTGCGTTTCCCTTGATGTTGTTAGATCATTGTTAGAAGAACTAGAAGCACTGTGAATGCGAAGCTGCGCGAACAGAACCGCGCCGATGAAGAAACCGACAGCGTTCCACAGATACAGGGAAACCGCGCCCAGCAGGATAATCAATCCGCCCGAAATCGCATTGCAGGCCACATCGATGCCTTGGTAAGCCAGCGTGAATAACGAGTTGCCTTGTGTCAGCTGCTTTTTGTCCAGGATTTTCGGTAATGCGGACATTTGGGCGGGATAGACCCACATGTTAAGTGTGCTCATGATCGGCGTGATGGTCAGCACCAGCCCTACGGTAAGAAACCCCATATAGTGAGCTGCAGGAACGATCAGGAGCAGCCCGGCCTGAATCAGCTGTGTGTATACGAGCAGCCCTCGAAGCGGAACGCGGTCAATGAGCGGGCCGGAGAAAATCTGAATGATCCGGGGCAGGATGGACAGAAACCCGGCCAACCCTGTGTACAGGGTCGAGCCGCCCAGATCATACACGAGCCACATGGCAGCAACGGCATACAAGCTGTCTCCAATATTGGTCAGGATGCGGCCGATAAACAGCAGCAAAAAATTGCGGTTTTTCAATATATTCATCGTTCAGAACTCTCCTGTTCACTGTATATTCAGACAAAAGAAGTCGGCGCTGTGCTCATCTTAATGAGGCCGAGCCGCCGGAAAAACCGCATCATTGCTAATATTGAAGAAGCGGCCTCTATTGGGAGGATGCTTCTTCGATCGAAACGACATTAACGCCGATGGCATATTCCTTGCTGTCTTGCCCTTTTGTGGCCATCGTTTGGTTCACCCATTTTTCCAGAAGGAGCTTAAACTCCCGGGTCATTTCCTCATGCTGCTCCTCTGTCAACTGCAAGCGCAGCTGCATCTTCGTGCTGGAAGCCGCATTATAGCTGTCAGACAGAACGGGATCGACCAGTTCCTTACTGGATGTATTGAACCACTTCCCCTTCGACTTGTAATATTTCTCCACGATCCCGCCAACCGTCCGCGTATCCACCAGCTCGATCAGCCCGCCGTCGTACAGCTTCTGAATGTGGTAATGAATGCTTCCCGGTGACTCCCCAAGTTCATCAGCTACCTGCTTAGCGGTTTTGGGGATGTCGACAAGACAGCCGATAATTTTCACGCGCTGGGCGCTGCCGAGCAATTTAGCCTGTTCCACCGTAATGTCAAACATTTGATTCGGATTCTGCTCCATCAAGATCACTCCGTTCTTAGTATAGGGGCGGTTCTAATTTCATTGTTCAATCTGTATTTGTTGTTCGTACCACTATTGTAGTTCGTTCTAATTTTCTAGATCGATGTGATAATAATAAACCACCTATTCCCATTTGTAAATAGGCGGCTCCAAAAATTCTTTATACTCGCATATATATCTTCATGTTCACGCTTGCTTGGGCACGGCAATTCCATGCATAATCATCTGAACCGTCTGATCGATTTCCGCTTGATCATCCCAGTCCAGCTCGGGCAGCAGGAGATTGCGAACGATTAGATAGCCGAAGATCGCTGAAGCGGTCAGGCGAATGATCGTGAGAGGCGGGGCATCAATCAGCTCCCCTTTTTCTTGATAATGCTCAACCACCTGCGTGAATCGGGTGATGACCTTCGTTCCAATATGCTCTTTAAACAGGGCCTTTAGCTCCGGTTGAAAGGGAATTTCCTGAATCAGAATTTTAAACAACAGCATATTCTTGGAAAGGAAACTGATCCGGTTCTCGATCATCGCCCTCAAAAAGTCTTCAAAGGAAGCATGCTTTTCATTAAGAACCTTTTCCATATCTTTAATGACAAAAGGAGCAATAAATTTCTTCAGCATCGGCTCGATAATGGAATAAAGCAAATCCTTTTTCGTTTTGTAATGGCGGAAAATCGTTCCCTCCGCAACCCCGGCGCTTTTGGCGATTTCGCTTGTCGAGGTCGAGGCGTACCCTTTTTCGGCAAACGACTGGATCGCAGCCAGAATGATTTTCTTCTGCTTCTCTGTAAGCTCGTCACTCTGTTCAAAAATTTCTTCAATAAGATTGTCCGGACCGTTCATCGTAAACTCCTTCATTCCATAGTACCTTTATTGTAATGGATTATAGCCACAGATGCTAAATCTTTCGGTACTTCCGCAAAGCCGCGATATTCAGGAACATGAACAATACCGAGAAACCGAGGAGCATTAAAATGTCCATATAGATATCTCCCCACCCGTACCCGCGGATCATCACATTCCGCAGCGCCTCGGCAGCGTAATAGAGCGGTGTAAACGGGCCGATCCAGTTGAGCCAATCAGAGATCGTCTCCAAATTAAACAGTCCGGAGAAAAAGATTTGTGGAACGATGACAATAGGGATAAACTGAATCATTTGCAGTTCATTATTGGCAAAGGCCGAGAGCAAAATTCCCAAGGTTAATGCGGTGAGAGAAAGGACCAGCGTGATCACAAGTACGTCAATGAAATGCCCCTCCATCAGCATCCCCAGCACATAAATAGCATAGGAGGCAATAAGCGCAGCTTGAATCATCGTAAAGATCCCGAACCCGACAATATAGCCGGCAACAATTTCCCATTTTCGCAAAGGGCTCGATAACAGCCGCTCCAGCGTCCCGGTGGTTCGTTCTCTTAAAAAGGATACTCCCGCAATTAAAAAGACAAAAAAGAAAATAAAGAAGCCTAACAATACGGGCCCAAAATAATCGAATTGACTCATCTCTGCCGAACCGTGGATGAATGTCATCTCCAGATTCGTTGAACCTCCCGGTTGCAACGGGGCCACGGCCTGTTGAATCCACCGGATGACAGCGCCGTTCACATTCGGATCGCTGCCTTCCAGCACAACGGAGGGGGAACCATGGTCAAACCTGATATAACCGTCGATCCTCCGCTTCTCGATATCTTGATTGGCTTGCCCGGCATCGGTGTATTTCGTAATGTCAGCACCGCTCTGGTCCAGTTGCGCCTCCACCGCGTCAGGAATCTGAATGAGACCTACCTTCGGAACATAATCCCCACCGTTAAACACAAGATGAAGCATCGTTAAAATCGCAATCGGAGCAAATATCAGCAATCCGAGTGTTCGCCTATCCCGCATAATCTGTCTTAAAATACGGATCACCAGCGCTTGTATTCTCATGCCTTCACCCCTCCATAAGCCAGAAACGCTTCTTCAATCGAGGAAGAATGGGTCTGCGCCTTTAACTGCTCGGGTGTCCCCACAGCGATTAACCCGCCGTCCCGAATCAAAGCGAGCCTGTGGCATTTCTCGGCTTCTCCCATGACATGCGTCGTAACAATCATCGACGTTCCTTTATCATTTAATTCGTAAAAGGTATCCCAGATTCTTTTTCGCAGGACCGGATCAATTCCAACCGTCGGTTCATCGAGAATTAAGAGCTCCGGCTCGTGGAGCAAGGCAATCGCAAGTGATAACCTTCGTTTCATGCCTCCTGAATAATGGTGAATGGATTTATTCAGATGCTCGGTAAGCTCGACAATGCTCATCACATGATCGATTCTTCGCTGCAGCGCCTTTCCTTTCAAACCGAAGAGAGCACCGAAAAACTCAAGGTTTTCCTTCGCGGTCAGCTCGCCATATAGTGCATCCGACTGGGCCATATAACCAATTCGCTCCATCAATTTTAACGAAGGCATTTTTTGTTGAAAAAGATACGTGTCCCCCTCATTTGGCACTTCCAAACCGGTCAGCATTTTCACCAACGTGCTCTTTCCCGCTCCCGATGGCCCTAGCAAGCCAAAGATTTCCCCCTTGTAAATATTTAAGGAAATTTGACTCAGCACCTCCTGCTTCCCATACGCTTTCGATACCTGGTTGATCGATACAATCTTCTCATGGACATCATCGACATGCATTTTGTCACCCTCTTTTCACGTAATGATGAGTGATTACTCACTTTAATCATAAATCAACACAAGTCACATGTAAAGTGAGTACTCACTCATAACATGCCTAAATTGTTATATTTTCTAAGAACTTCACTTTGGGACTCCTGATCATGAAAAAAAGGCACAACCCGACGGATCAGGTTGTACCTCGTTTAGGCAAACATTGCCTTCGATAATTATATTTTCCCTCTACATGGTGAAGATATCAGGAATGGTCTTCCGGAGGCTCCTTCGGAACCAGCTTGAAAATATCACCGTCCACAAAAGTATCAATCAATCGATCCAGCCAACGGTAATACGCCTCAGCCTCCCGCATTTTCGCACGATCTGCCTGAAGCACAGCATGCAGCTCTTCATCGTCCTCATGCTCCTTCATCAGCTTCTCGATCTCCTCGAGCGCCTTGCGAAGGACCAGAATATTGCTCTCTACGGATTTCCGCCATTTAATATCAAAATAATCGGCAAAGGTTTGGTACCAATCGTACTCCACCTCGTACAGATCCTTGCGGGAGCCTTTCTCCCATACCTTGTTTACCATTTTATAATCGAGCAGCGTACGCACGCCGGTACTCATGCTCGTTTTGCTCATCCTCATTTCCTGTCCCATCTCATCGAGATTCATCGGTTTGTCAGCAAAGAATAACAGACCGTACAAATGTCCCGTTGAGATCGAGATGCCGTACAAATCCATGTTGCGTCCGATATTTTCAATCACGCGCTTGCGGATTTTTTGCACGGCTGCCTGCCGAACCTCATCTAAATGGTACAAGCCCATGCTTGCAGCCTCCTCTTTCAGTGACCATCCAAGAAGTAGTGACAAAAGCGACAAATCCCTTGATACAGGCAGTATCTCCTGTACGTGACAGATTCTCCTCCAGCTAATCACACTTTCTCTTGTCTTATTGTAGGTAAAGCCATTTTAAAAGTAAAGAACTCCATTCAGGAGGATATCGGAGCATCTTGGAGTTATCTCAAGGATAACTTTGTACAGTTTTTTCTGTACGTACTTTACGTACGGATATAACGTTTGATACTTTACGAATCGATTGTTACAATGAATTCCATGGGTTTACAGTCGCGGGTCCATACTCATATGACCGGGACGAATACGGATATAGGATGGCCATATGACTCATTTCAATTCGACAGATCAACGTACTGACATCGTGACGTACGCTGCTATCCATATAAAAAGGAGGAGTACTTTTGGCTATTTTGCAAGTAAAACAAGTTAGCAAATTGTTCGGGCCACATGCCGAGCAAGGGCTGGAGCTGCTGGAGCAAGGCTTTAGCAAAGCCCGTTTAGCAAAAGAAAAAAACATTACGGTCGGGGTGAACCGAGTCAGCTTCGATATTCAGCAAGGCGAAATTTTTGTCATTATGGGGCTATCAGGGAGCGGCAAGTCTACCCTTGTCCGTTTGCTAAATCGGTTGATCGAACCGACATCGGGAGAAATTCTTATTCACGGCAAAGATTTGAGAAAGATGAACAAGGAGCAGCTGCGCGA
Source organism: Paenibacillus sp. 7541 (assembly GCF_002276395.1). Taxonomy (NCBI): domain Bacteria; kingdom Bacillati; phylum Bacillota; class Bacilli; order Caryophanales; family Paenibacillaceae; genus Paenibacillus; species Paenibacillus sp. 7541. Next base: position 28,851 of record NZ_NQLZ01000049.1, read on the forward strand.
GGTTCGGCGCAAGAAGATCAGCATGGTGTTCCAGAAATTCGCCCTGTTCCCGCACCGGACGGTGATTGACAATGTGGAGTACGGGCTCGAGATCCAGAAAGTCGATAAAAAGCTGCGGCGTGATAAAGCGATGACCGCTCTGGAGCTTGTAGGTCTGAAGGGCTGGGAGGACAAAATGCCTCACGAGCTTAGCGGCGGCATGCAGCAGCGCGTCGGGCTCGCCAGAGCGCTCGCCAATGATCCGGAGATTCTGCTCATGGACGAAGCGTTCAGCGCACTTGACCCGCTTATTCGCCGGGATATGCAGGATGAGCTGATTGAGCTTCAGGACAAAATGAAGAAAACGATCGTGTTCATCACCCATGACCTGGACGAGGCGCTCCGAATCGGAGACCGCATCGCCCTTATGAAGGATGGCGCTGTCGTGCAGATCGGCACGCCTGAGGAAATTCTGACCCAGCCGGCCAACGATTATGTAGAACGCTTCGTAGAAGACGTCGATCTGTCCAAGGTGCTGACAGCCGCCCATGTCATGCGTCGTCCGGAAACCATCACGCCGGATCGCGGACCGCGGGTTGCGCTGGAGCTGATGCGTGAACGCGGCATCTCCAACCTGTTTGTCATTGACCGCACGAAGAAGATGCTCGGTGTCATTACCGCCGAAGACGCTTCGGACGCGATGCGCAACAATCGCAAACTGGAAGACATTCTCGTCACGGACGGCCCGAAGGTTGGACCGGATACATTACTGAATGAACTGTTTGAAATCACCAGCTTGTCCAAGGTTCCACTGGCGGTTGTGGACGACAACGGCCGACTTCTCGGCGTGATCGTGCGCGGAGCCGTTCTTGGCGCCTTGGCTGGCGAAAGCAAGAGCGAGGAGGTGAAGCAAGATGCCTAAAATCCCGCTCGCAAGCTGGATTGAATCACTCGTTGATTGGATGGGGACTTACCTCGCCGGATTATTTGATACGATTGCATTCATTATTCAAAAGGTTGTTGGATTCTTCAATTATGTATTCATGCTGCCGCATCCTTATCTGTTCATCCTGATTCTGGCGGTGCTTGCTTGGTTCCTGGGTCGACTGCCGCTGACGCTGTTCACGGCCATCGGTTTCCTCGTCATTGATAATCTGGGCTACTGGTCCCAGACGATGAGCACGCTCAGTCTGGTCATTACATCGGCCTTGATATCCGTACTGCTCGGTGTGCCGCTAGGCATTCTGACCGCCTACAGCAAGACCGCATCACGCATCTTGATTCCGATTCTGGACTTTATGCAGACGATGCCGGCGTTCGTATATTTGCTGCCTGCGGTTACATTCTTCAGCCTGGGCGTGGTACCGGGCGTGATCGCATCCGTTATCTTCGCGATTCCGCCAACCATTCGCCTGACCCGTCTTGGCATTATGCAAGTATCCGGCGAACTGACCGAGGCCGCAGACGCCTTCGGCTCCACATCGGCGCAGAAGCTGTTCAAGGTTCAGCTGCCGCTGGCACTGCCAACCTTGATGGCAGGGATTAACCAGACGATCATGCTGTCCCTGTCGATGGTCGTCATCGCCTCCATGATCGGTGCGCAAGGTATTGGCGCCGAGGTGTATCGCGCAGTTACCCAGCTGCAGATTGGTAAAGGGTTTGAAGCCGGCCTGGCTGTCGTCATCTTGGCGATTGTGCTGGACCGCTTTACACAAAATATATTTAAATCTAAAAAGAGGGGTGCTTAAGCATGAAAAAAACGAAGCTTTGGCTGATGTTTAGCCTTGTCGCCGTCTTGATGCTGTCCGCATGTAACAGCGGAACTAACAGTGATCAGGGCAACAACGGAGGAACGGGTGAGGGAGAGTCTTCCGCTTCTGTCGGATCTCAAGTGAATCATCAAATCATCGGTATTGATCCAGGCGCAGGTATTATGAAAGCAACCGCTACCGCTATCGAGGAATACGGTCTGAGCGACTGGACGCTTGTGGAAGGCTCCGGTGCTGCGATGACAGCTACGCTGGATAAAGCGCTCAAGAATGAAGAGCCCATCATCATTACAGGCTGGACACCACACTGGATGTTCGCCAAGTATGATCTGAAATATTTGGAGGATCCAAAGCTGGTCTATGGTGAAGCCGAAGAAATCCATACCGTGGTTCGTCTCGGCCTTCAAGAGGACCAGCCGGAAGCCTATCAGTTCCTGAGCAACTTCAAATGGACTTCCGATGAGATGGGCGAAATTATGACAGCTATCCAAGAAGGACAGGACCCTGAGGAAGCCGCTCGCGCTTGGGCGGAAGCCAACAGCGACCGGGTGGACGAATGGACTGAAGGCGTGAATCCTGTAGACGGTACAGAGTTCAAATTCAGCTATGTCGCTTGGGATTCCGAAATTGCAAGCACCAACCTGCTGAAAGTGATTATGGAAGACAGACTTGGCTTTAAAGTAACGGCCCTTCAGGTCGAAGCCGGCCCAATGTGGACGGGTGTTGCCAACGCCGATGTGGACGCTACGGTTGCCGCATGGCTGCCGCTGACGCACGCCGACTACTGGAATCAATTCCAGGATCAAGTTGAAGACCTTGGCGCCAACATGGAAGGTGTAAAAACCGGCCTGGTCGTTCCAGCTTATATGGACATTACCTCGATTGAGGATCTTGCCAACTAACAGCATCGAAGATTGTTCCATCTAATAAACGCCCCGATCCTTTCTGCCTGTGCAGAAGGATCGGGGCGTTTTCAGGCATTCGCCTGTCTATCTTCTTTCAGGTGTTTCGGCGTGCCTATTCAGACCGAGGCCCGTTCGATCAGCTCAAAGTCCAGCTCATGGCGGACAGGTGCGGTCTGGGTGCCTTCAATATGCTCATGCAATATCGCAAAGGCCATCTCCCCCATCTGCAGCAGCTGATTATCAATGGTGGTGAGTCCGAGCATCCGGCCTATCGGATGATTGTCAAAGCCGATCACAGCCAGCTCCTTCGGAATGCTAACCCCCCGCCGCTCCGCTTCATATATCAGTCCGGCCGCAACGTGATCCCCCGTCACCAGCAGGGCGCTGGGGCGCTCCTTCATGACGAACAATCGCTCCATAATCGCTGCCCCGTCTTCAATATCCAAACACCGGTCCAGTATCCATTCCTTGCGATAAGGCTCTCCCAGCTCCTCCAGCATCTCCCGGTAAGCAATAAGCCTCGCCTCCGTGCTCGGACTGTCCATTCTCCCCACCGTAAAGCCGATATGCCGATGGCCCTTGCGGATCAGATACCGAATCGCCTTTCGAAACGCTTCGGTATGGTTGATATACACGGATGAGAATCGCCTCTCTCCGGCATCCTGACAGCATACGACCGGCCCATACGCACAGTATGCCTCAATCTCTGTCGGAGAAATGGAGGATGACAGCACCACGATGCCGTCCACCTCGCGGTTTCGCAGCATATCCAGCGCTTCCCGCTCCTTATCCTGGCTGTACCCCGTCTGGCACAAAATAAGCCGGTAGCTGGCCGATAACGCTCCTTTCCCCACCCCTTCCATCAAGGCGGAAAAGTAAACATGGTTGACAAACGGCAGCATAATCGCGATATTCATCGTCCTGCCTGTGATCAGGTGGACGGCATTCATGTTTCTGGCATACTTCAACTGCTTTATCGTATCCATAACTCGATTACGCTTCTCTTCACTCACGTAGGGGTGATTGTTCAGCACCCGCGATACGGTTGACACCGACACCCCTGCCTGTCTGGCAATCTCTTTAATATTCGCCATCGTCCGTCATAAGCCCCTTTCACCGCTGACTTCCATGTCTGCATACTACCATGAATGCGAAGCGATGTTCAAAACCTTCCGCAACATGTCACACAAAAAGCTTGCTCTGAAATGCGTTTCATCCTGTATGTTAAAGCTGCGGGGCTCTTCTGCATGTCAGCGTGACCACCAGGGCGTGATGGCATGCAGAAGAGCCCCCGTTTGTACCGACTGAAATTTCCGTAACCTCCATGAAACTTAGACTCTCTCTCCGCGTATAATCACAACAAAAGGAGCTGATGGATTTGGAAACATTCGGAAGAGGCTGCCTCTATATTATCGTGGGCATGATCTTGCTACTGCTGGTGGCTATTCTGTTGCAGACATCGATTCATATTCCCTGGTTCATTTTTATTCCGCTCGTGATCATCGCATTTGTTATCGCGGCCAATCGAAGCAACAAGAATAAGGACGATTAACCCGAAAAAAAACAACCGTCCCTCGCCACAAAAGGCAAGGCCACGATTGTTCTTGTCACATTCAACCTGATGAGTTACAAAAAGATCAACAGCAAGGTTCCCGCCAAGAAGCAGTAGTACGCAAAGTATTTCAGATTGCCGCGGGCCATAATGTTCATCAGCCATTTCATGGCAAAATACGTACATATCAACGTAGCTACAAATGCGATAAGATAAGGCACAAACAGTGTTGAGCGTTCAGGATCGCCCATAATATCCGACACGCCAAGCACCGCACCGCCGAGACTGACCGGGATGTACAGCATGAAGGCAAAGCGCAGCGCGGTATCCTGTTTCATGCCGACAGCAACCGAGGCAATGACGGTAGCACCCGAGCGGCTGATGCCCGGTATAAGCGCTACGGCCTGCGCCAAACCGACGATAGCCGCGTCCTTCACCGACAGATCCCCGTCCCGCTTGCGGCCGCGAAGGTTCCGGATCAGCCATAGCGCAACCCCGGTGAACAAGAGCGCAATTGCCACGGTATGTACGGAGGAAAATACAGCTTCAATCTGCTCTTTGAACAGCAGTCCGATCACCATCGCCGGGATCGTACCGATCACGATATACAGCACAAACATAAAATCCGATCTGTACTCGGCCTTGCGCGTCCGCAAGAAAGCGAGTCCGTTCACGATCAATCGAGCGATGTCTTTGCGATAAATAAACAGGATGGCTGCAAGCGAAGCCGTATTCGTCAATATTTCAAATGACAACCCGTTCTGCTCCATACCCATCAACCGCTGGGCAATGATAACATGCCCGCTGGAGGATACCGGAATCGGCTCCGTCACCCCCTGAATAATGCCTAGCACGAGATACTTTAACCACAATATTAAATCTTCCATAGTTCTCCCACTCTATCTTATGATCATTTTTACATTCCAATCTATCATATCGTAAATCATAGGGAAGGGGCAAACCCGGATCGATTTCAGTCCGGAGAGCAAGGGTACCATCACGTTAGCGAATGCGGTATTTCTCGAATTCCGGGAACGGATGGAAAGTGACGGCAACCGGCTCGAACCCGCGCTCTGACCGGTCATACTCGAACTCAAAATCTCCGATATAATTCGCGAATCCAATATTAGCGGCAGCTTCGGCCGTCAGCTTCCCGCCGTCCACATCGTAATAGATAACCCCGCCAACACCGATCCGGCTGTTATAATGATCGCCCGGCTCAACATCCGGAATTCGGAACGACCATGCCTGTGGCGTCTCCCCTTTAAGCTTCACGTCAATAACCAGCTCCGAGCCTTCCAGGGTGATGCGGGATTCAATCCATTCATCGGCCGCCTGCTCTGCAGACAACACCGGAATCTCTTGACCGTCCCGCGGATCTACCACATGAATTTCTTCCATGTGCAGCCCTGTGCCAGTCCCGGTCGTGAATATGACAACAACCTCCGGCTGGCCGTCCCCGTCCACATCTTCCGCATGCAGTACCGGTTCATAACTCGGCAGCCTAGGCGCCTGCCAATCGTAGGAATAGCGGGCAGCTCCGGCCTCCAGAATGAAGCCTCTGTAATTCTGTCTGTCCTTCAAGGCAGCATACAGCTTGTAGCTGCTGTCCTCTGCGGTCGCCAGCGGTTCCTTCGGTTCCCGGACACTGATGCTGACCGATCCCGATGTAATTGTCACATCCTCGATAGAACGATACGTTACTTCTGCCCCGGTCAACGATGAGAGGGAATCGACCGGAATGTACACATGCCCTTGCCGAAGCAGTACCGGTGCATCAAGCTGAAACAAAGCTTCGCCATGCACAGTTACCTCTCTACTGCCGCTCTTGAGGATAACTACTCCGTCCGGTGCATCAAGCTGCAAGCTTTTCTCCGCATTATCCCAACGGAAAGTATACGGATAGTACGTCCCCATCACCCTTGCCGGGACATATAAAATATCACCGGAATAAAAAGGATACCCTGGCGAAGGAACAGCTTCCCCGTCCACAATCACGATTGGGGCTGCCTCATCCTGCGCTTGCACGCGGTCCTGAAGCAGCTGGCTCATAATGACGATAAGCAGTAAAGCGGTAATGCCTGCGATGATGTACGATTTCAATGTCTGATTCCCCCCATGAATAAGCTGCTTCTTCAATTATAAGGGGAGAAAAATCGCTTTACATTACTTGATTGTAACAATTTGGAGACAAGCTTGTGACCATCTTTCTTGCGGCCATGCCTGATGTGATCATCCTGCATGCACACGCGAAGAAGCCCCTTCGGATCTCGGTTCGAAGGGGCTTCTGCATCTATGTTAAGGGGTATCTTTATATTAGGACGCCAATCTTAATATAAGCTTAAAATGCGATTAGAATAACATAAATTCATGCCTCGCTATCCCCGAGGATCTGAGGTCAGCAGTCCATGTGGTGCCGGCCCTTCGGGATGACGAAAGGAGAACCTGACAGCGGATCCGCAATAACGACACAATCCAGGCCGAAAATATCCTTCACCATGGCGCTTGTAATGACCTCGGACGGGGGTCCTTCGGCAACGAGCCTTCCGCTGTCCATGGCAAAGATATAATCCGCATAACGCGCGGACAAATTAATATCATGGAGCACCATCACAATCGTGGTGCCATGCTTCCGATTCAAGTCTGTCAGCAGATCCAGAATCTCCACCTGATAGGTAATATCGAGAAACGTGGTCGGTTCATCAAGGAATAGAATATCAGTTTGCTGCGCCAGCGCCATGGCAATCCAGACGCGTTGCCTTTGTCCGCCGGAAAGCTCGTCAATATGATGGTTGGCATACTCGACAATATTCATAATGCTCATCGCTTCGGCTACCGCTTCTGTGTCCTTTTTTGACCAGCCGCTGAACAAGGACTGATGCGGAAAGCGCCCCCGGCCAACCAGATCGGCCACCGAAATGCCCTCCGGCACGATCGGAGATTGCGGCAGCAAGCCGATCATGCGCGCCAGCTGTTTGGAAGGGATTCTACCGATCCCTTTGCCGTCCAGCGTTATCGATCCCGATATCGGCTTGATCAGCCGTGCCAGCGTTTTCAGAAGCGTAGATTTGCCGCAGCCGTTGGCCCCTATAATTACGCTTATTTTGTGGCTGGGAATCGTCAGGTCTATCCCGTGAATGATCGGCTTTTGGTCATAACCTGCTACTAATTGCTCCGCCTGCAACACATGTGTCTGTTTCATTATCGTTATAGATCTCCCTTTCGATTCATTCGGATTAGCAAATAGACCAGATAAGGCGCGCCAAGGATTCCGGTAATGATGCCCACCGGGAATCGGTACACAAAAGCAAATTGTCCGATCAAATCTGCTGCCAGCACCAAATTCACCCCGACAAGCCCGGCCGGAATCAGGTTGGAAGCCCCGATTCCAACCAATCGATTGGCGATCGGTCCTGCCAGAAAGGAAACGAAAGCGATCGGCCCTGTCGTCGCGGTAGCAATAGCAATCATAAAGACGGCGCCTACGATGAGCGCGGCCCTCGTCTTGTCGGTATTCACGCCAAGCGATGTGGCTGACTGTTCACCCAGCTCCAGTAAACTTAAGTGTTTGCCCAGCATGATCAGCATGGGGGTGCATACCAGAACCGTGAGAACAAGAGGCGGTAATTCATGCATTTGTGAACCGTTCAGACTGCCGCTGAGCCATCGGAACGCCGCCGGCAAATCCTGCTGTGAACTAATGATTAACAGATACGATACCACAGCATCCAGCATCGCTTGTATGCCAATGCCCACCAGGATCAAGCGTCCGATGGAAAACGATTTGCCTCTGGATAATACGTACATCACAATGACCGTGGCCAGGCCGCCGACAACAGCGGCAATAGATACGAGAGTCCGGCCGGAATGCAGCACCGTAATGAAAAATACGGCGGCAGCGCTCGAACCTGACGTGATTCCGATGACATTGGGGTTGGCCAGAGGATTGCGAAGCATCGTTTGAAATATATAGCCGGCGATGCCAAATGCAAAACCTGCAAACAGCCCAGCCAGCATTCTTGGCAGTCGAATCGTATTAACGGCAAAGGATACTCCCTTGATCTGCTCGCCGGAAAGGGCCCGAATGACATCCTGGACCGGGTAAATGGTATTGCCGAGCAGCAACATGGCCGTACATAGCATGCATGCAAGCATCAGCAGAATACCTGTAACAAGGAACCAGCGGCGGCGTCGATGCCGTCTGCCTGACATGATAAATTCATAAGCTTGATTCTTCATAATGAACGCACTTTCGATCTGATCGCTAGAATGATTAAGATAGGTGCCCCGATAAACGCGGTCACAATGCCGACCTCAACCTCACCCGGGCTGCCGATCAATCGGCCGCATACATCGGATAAGGTTAAGATGATGGCCCCCGCCAAAGCCGACATCGGAATAACGTAGCGCAGATCAGGCCCCAGGACAAGCCGCATGACGTGGGTGGCTAACAACCCGATAAATCCTATGGGCCCAGCCAGCGCTGTGGCCGCTCCACACAGAATCACACCGCCGAATGCGGCAACAAGCCGCAGCACCCCGGTCCGCACGCCAAGCCCGCTGGCCGCCTCATCTCCGAGTGCCAAAGCATTTAACGCCGGTGCAGTGACCACGGCAATCACGATGCCAACGGCTAAGAAAGGGAGAAACGTGAGAATCGAGCTCCAGCTGGCTGCTCCAACGCTTCCGACCTGCCAGAACCGGATCTGATCCATCACATGCGAACGCGGGAGCAATATCGCCGACACTAGCGAAGAAAGCGCGGCGCTGGTGGCCGCCCCGGCCAGCACAAGCTTAATCGGCGTAGCTCCTCCGCGCCCCATCGAGCCGATCCCGAATACAAAGACTGCAGTTATTGCAGCGCCAGCCAGTGCCAGCCATATGTATTCATTAGCCGTCGTTATACTGAATACAGCAATCCCGACAACGACAAATAAAGATGCCCCGGTGTTGACGCCAAGGATGCTGGGGTCAGCCAGCGGATTGCGCGTAACCGACTGCATCAGTGCTCCCGAAACCCCAAGGGCTCCTCCACAAAACAAGCCGAACAGGGTTCGGGAAATTCTTTTCCGAACCACATTCGCCCCAAAGGAATCGATATGAGGATGAAACAGGCCATCGATTAACTCTTGCCACCGAACGACTCGGGCTCCTAGCGTTAACGAAGCGAGGATGGCCGCACCAAGCAGCACAATCCCCACCAACAGGACAATGGAAAAATGCTTCGGAACATGCGGCCGATGACCTTTCCTCATCAAAGCTGGAGAACTATTCATTGATCTTGTCAATAGCTCCTCCGATTAACTCCAGATACTCATCAATTGTAAACGCGATGGACAGCGGATTCGGCGTGCCGGCTGCTACAAGCGGCGTGTCACTGGTAATAAAGGCAACGGAGCCTCGCGCAATTGCCGGAACCTTGCCGATCACGGGATCGGCCTTCAGCACTTCATACAGCTCATCATTGCCATATCCGACGATGAGATCTGCATCATACAGCGCCTCGATATTCTCAGCGCTTAATTTTAAGGAGTAGCTGTTCGGGTCTGTAATGAGCTCTGTAATGCTGTCCGGATACGTCATCCCCAGTTCATGCAAGAAGGAGACGCGGGAATCAATAGGGGTATAAATATGCAGCTGGGACAAGTCTTGCGCAGAGAAATTGACCCAGACAACTTTCTTGCCTTCAATTTGCGGATATGCGCTTAACTTTTCGTCAATCATGGCCTCCGTATCTTGAATAAGCTGCTCCCCTTCGGCCTTCATCCCCATCCCGGTTGCGTTATAAATAACCTGCTCTCTCCATGTGGTCGCCCAAGGAGCTGTTGGATAGGGTACAACCGGCGCGATTTCACTGAGTATATCGTAATCTTCCTGCGAGATGCCGGAGTATGCGGCCAGAATGACATCGGGATCCGAATCGGAGATCGCTTCGAAATCAAGGCCGTCGGTATCCTGGAAAACGTTAGGGTTCGTCACCCCGAGTTCCTCCAGCTTCTGGGCAGTCCAAGGCAGCAGGCCGCTATCATCCTGCACACCGAAATTGGCGGCAGAGAAGCCTACCGGCACAACGCCGAGAGCGAGTACGACATCATGATTGGCCCATTGGATGGTTGCGATCCGTTCAGGCTTGCTCTCGATGACCGTTTCGCCCAAAGCATGTTGGATGGTGATCGGGAATTCGGCGTCCGCTCCCTCAGCTTCTGGAGCTTCTGTAGTTGGTGTTTCCGTATTCTCCTCCGATGCAGTAGTCGTAGGCGTTTCCTCAGATACAGGTGCGGAGGTCTGCGAATTAGAGGAGCAGCCTGCCAATGCGATCAGCAGAACCATGATCATAGCAATCGACTTAAAGATGAACTTACGATCGGTTGTCATTGATTTTCATACCTTTCTATTTATGAATTCGAGAAACTATCCAACATTTGCAGCATGTTGCTCAAGCTATGTAAAGCCATCCTGTTACTCCTGGTGTAAGATGTTAAGATGATCTGTATCCTTCGTATAGTCTAAGCTAGCACGTCCCCCTTTTCTCGATCTCCCTCTTTTATTGATATTGATTATCACTCTCATCTATTCTATCTTCCTTATTTTACATTGTAAAGTACTAAACTGAGATTCTCTTAGAGATGCTGCCTGATCTGGGGACATGAAGAAGATACACCTGGTAAACGGAAGTGGAGGCGACGGTCACTTGCGCCATCAATACAAATGGATACATCGTGCAAGAAGTGTGATTATATTCGTAATGCTAATGAAAAAGGCTCCCTCCCGGGAGCCCCAGATTGTC
>NZ_NQLZ01000050.1:0-3918 GCF_002276395.1 Paenibacillus sp. 7541
CTCTGCTGAATGTCGTATTAACATATTTACGAATTTAAACCTTAACTACTCTACAACGATTTCAACCTCTGTTGACAATTCTACTCTGTCCTGTTCAATAAAGTAATCTGCGGATACACCTATTGTATATTTTCCTTTGGGTAAAGCAGCAGGATGAGTTGTACTGCTCATATATTCCTCTAAGTATTTATCTACCTCCGTGATATTGTTTTTGTGCAAGTGGTACTCTAAAAATAAATGCTGAGGAATTACTTGTATTTCTTCATCGCCTGGATTAAATTCGCTATTTACCGCCATCGAAGTTTTCATTTCTGATAACTTAAAGCCATCTGCATCTTCTAAATAATAAGTAATTAAGGGGGTTCCATGTTTAATACTTAACCGTTGATTTGTCAATGATTTTAAAGTTGACCATATCATGATAGGCTCACCGTATTTATATGTTGTTTTATTTGATAATAACTTTAATTCAAAGTCAGTGTTGTTTGTTTTTGAATGTAAGCTTGAACGAACCCTATCAATTTTATTGCTAGTAATAAAAACATTCTTCTGTTTCCCATCGAATCCCACTACTGCCCCCATATTCTCAGATATAAATCTTAAAGGAACAAATACTCTGTTTTTCACAACCATTAATTGTTCCATAGGTAATTCCTTTTTATTATCATTAATAAAAATTGAAAAACTTTTTCCTCCTGCTGCATAAACTGATGAAGAAAAGAGTAAAACCGCCATCATTATAATTGACATTTTTTTAAATTTCATCCCCTACCATCCTCCTATTTAATATTCTTCGTTTCACAATTCATTTTAAACAATTTTGTTTGATTTTTCCATATTGTGTTATATAATCCAAATGAGATGATCTGGCCAGATTCATCCGAATATTGAAAGAGGGTGTACTTTAATGAAGCATAAATCATTTCTGTCATTATTATTAACTTTAGTTTTAATGGCATCAATGACCAACCTTACAAGTACATGGGCTCAGGAAAATACTAACGACAAAATTATTACTGGTGATATGCTAGAAAAGAGCAATTCTTTTAGAGAAAAAGTGGGTTTTGAGCCACAACATTCATTAACTATTAACGAATTTGATTCCCAAAGCATCGAGGCTTTTGGAGTGTACTTAACAACTGAAGAAGTAAATGAATTGAATTATCGTTCTGAGGTAATTCAAGCTACCAAGCCATATCTTGAAAAATTAGAAACGAGTTTCAAAGATACATTCGGTGGAATCTATTTTGATCACAAGAAGGGTAAAGGTATACTTCGAATTGCGTTAGTTGATGATGAAACAAATAGTATTAAGACTCTATTAGCTGATTTTCCTCACAAAGACCGATTGGAATTATATAATGTCAAATATTCCTTAGCTGAATTGATAGAGGCACAGGAAACAGTTAGTAAAATTTTAGTGGAAAATAATTGGACTGATACATCATCCGAAATATCTATCCAAGAAAATAAAGTTATACTTTATGTTAAGTCGGCCTCTAGTTCGACTAATGGGCTACTTGAAAATATAAATAGTGTTATAGATGGTGATATGCTCTTCATTAAAACTGTAAATGACCCAGTGATAAATACAGCATCACGTTCTGATTATAATAGACCAGTATTCCCTGGGCTTGAATTAGAATTTCCTACAGGTTATTGTACTTCTGGAGTAGCTTTTAAAACTCGGTCTGGTCAATATTGGATTTCATCCGCCGGGCACTGTGGAACTTTTGGGCAATCTGTTTATCAAGGAGGAGAATTTCTCGGCACTGTTACCTATAAAAAGATGGGGCAGCATACAGATATTCTTTTTGTAGGTCCACTCTCTGAATATAATGTCAGTGGTAAAATCTACGGTGAATCAACTGGTGTTTATATGGTTGATCCTCCTATAGTTGAGGGTCAAATTGTTTGTAAATCCGGCATATCTACTGGTATTACTTGTGGACCGGTAAGAACCTTACTCGCATTTGGCTTTACTCATGACTATGATGGGAATCGTGTTTTCCTTAATCGTTTAGTTTCTTTTGCTGCTGATAGCCATTCAGGAGACAGTGGAGCCCTTGTCTATACTCCTGGTACGTATAAAGGGGCATCTGGTATACTATCTGGAAGTCAATATTTAACTGAAAATAGAATAACCTATTCAAGATTAGATAATATGCCAGCAGAAGAATTTGGTATCCCTATTCAAATAATTCCCGACTTTTAATTATTTGGTATATAACATATAGTTAACCATGGAAGTAATTCAAGTTCAGCTATTCGTTGCAGGTAAGTAAATATAGTTTTAAATGATCTTATACATTACTCAGCATAAGTTACGAACGAATTTGCCAAAAAAATGAACTGAACCCCGTCAAGTAGACAGAATAAAAACAAAATATCAAATAAGCGGCCTTGGTACTGAGTTCCATCGGACTAAGGCCGTTTAATTTCACTTGCAATCTTCGGTATAACAAATCTTCAAAGTATAAGCTCCCATAGGTTCAGACACGGGAGGAGAAGAAATAAGCTATAATGAAGGAAGCCAGAGAATACGGAACCGATATACCCCAGAGTTCAAGACAAAGGTAGTGCTGGAGGTGCTCGGTGAGGAGCAACCGTAACCGAAATTGCAGGGAAGTACGAGCTTAGTCCGTGATGATTAGCCGATGGAAATCGGAGTTACTAGAGCGTGCTACGACAGTGTCTAAAAAGAAAACCAGTGAAATTGAATAAGTGAGAAGCAGGAGTGAATGTCTCGATAGAAGGTTAAGGCAGGACTATGGATAACATCAGCACAGAGCGTTATTTCCGGTCACTCAGGTACGAATGTATCTTCATTAACGAATTCGAAGACCCTCAAGTATATTGAGGGAGTCTTTCTCGCAAGTAAATGCCCAACTCGTGCTGTAAGCTGAATTCGTTGTATATTTCGATTCTATGATCTTGTACATGCTGAAAAAAGCTTGAAATCATCGTTTTCAATGCCAACATCTGGACCACCTCCTATGTAAAAATGAATCCATTTTTTCGTATCTAGATAGACTCTTCGTATGGCCCTTCCAGATAACCCTTGATTCGCAGCCAGTCCAGCTTTTGCTGTTCGAATGGTCTGTTTCTTCGTCCTAAACTACCGCAATGAAATACCGGAAACACAACCGTATTCCCGCTCACCTTGATCGGTGATTCACGTTCGACCAATGCTCTGAATTTTATTCCTTTATGCCCATATTCACGCAGCAAGGACCTGGTTGCCTTCTCCCCCAGAGTGATGACAACTTTAGGTTGAATAATGTCTTCGATGAGTGGCTTAAGAAATGTGGACACGCAATTTCGAAACCACGATCCTCTCACCTTACCTGCTAATCCGCCTTTAGTTTTCATACACAGTATCGCATTGGTAAAGAATAAGTCCTCGTGTCTGTTTCTTGCAGTACACTCGTCAATGTCCACACCAGCGATATTCAATAATTGGACCAATGCCGGTTCGTCGCGCTTTCTTCTACGTTGGTTTCCCCATCTTGGTCAACCAGTGTGATGAAATCCCCCCAATCCTGTCCAACCACCATTATTTTGGCATCCAGACTGCCTTGCCACTCTGTCCAGTGGCCGATCTGACTGGTCTTAAGCTTATCGTTCTGTTGCAGGCTCGGATTTTTCAATTCGCATTGTGCGGGATCACATATCGTGCATTTCTTCCGTTTACTGACTAGTGCTTTATAAGCGCTTAGTTTATCAATGTCACTCACAGAATCGCTCCTTCCCTCAGCTATCCGTCATTTCCTCAATCAAGCTACCTAAATGATAGCATTTGTAGACAGATCAGTTCAGACCTATCTCAAAGCTTCAGTAATTAAATTCCGTCGTAAAAGGAAACTCAGCGGAGGCCAGTTAGGCTTGGCTCCCCCTGCAACCCCTCCTAAATCCCCT
>NZ_NQLZ01000051.1:0-13463 GCF_002276395.1 Paenibacillus sp. 7541
AAGCCTCCTGTCACTTCGACTGAATTATGCTCGGAATAAGAAAGACGCACCATAAGAAGCGACGTAAATCTGGATTTCAGATTTGCGTCGCTTTTTTACTTATCTCCGCATGGGTTAGTGTTTATTATTCTATTTCTACTTTCTTAGAATCGCTTTCAATTTTATAATTTTGACTCTTTCCGTCTTTAATAACTGTAAATTCTGCTATTGCCGAGATTTCGTATTTACCAGGCTGCTTAATCTTATACTTGTAGTTTTCAGAAATAACAACCTTACCAGAAACTTCTCGATTCTTTCCTTTGTCCGTAATCGCATAGGAATTAATCTGCTTCCCATTACGATCTTTAATCACGTAGACGAACATTTGCTGCTTACTCGAAATCGTCACCTTTTGCTCAAATTCCTTTTTTAGTTCAGCCTTGATCGTGAATTCCTCGTTGACCTTAACTTTTTGTGGGATCGAAAGCGTTACCGAATAATCAGCCTGAGTCATACTAGACAAAGCACCTGCTACTGTACTCGATGCTGTAATTTGAACCGGCTTTATTGACTGACATCCGAGGAAAATTAAAAAAACAATGATAACAATACACTGTTTCAAACCCAATCCCCTCCTCTTACATTTAACGTTGGGATTTAATTTTTGTTTCAGTATCATCTATATTCCTTTTGGGGGAAGTTTCTGTCGGAAATGGACAAGTATATAGCGGTCGGCCTAGAGTTCCGTACCCTTCAACTTCAAATATGGCTATGATTACGGGAGTCTACATTAGCGATACTCCAGGTGACACTATTTATTTAAGGGACGCAAATACTGGAGCCACTACTTCAGGCACCATTGAATATGCTAATGTTGATATATACTGGGGTCAAGGTGGCTACGGATACAAACAACCCAACGGGAATAACAGTTGTGGCGGCACCTTAACCCTTCGTTCGATTATTCTACATTGCTGCAAGAAGATCCAACCAAATAGGTTCGTTCAGTATTAGGACCAAACAGAATGATACCACGCCATCAAACAAACTTGAAAGCGCCGCTATCCTGGTTATTCCAGTTTGCGGCGCTTTCACTTATCTCCATATGGGCTGCTCACCTGTCAGCAGAGCAATGCCCATGGTCGATTCTTCAATCGCCATACGAAATACTTGCGAAGAAACCGCCTGCGTGGTCACGATCTTGCCCAAATGACTTTCCAGCGGCTTTATTGTTGTAGCATGCTTCAGTGAGCTCCCATCAACCTGCAACCATGCCGGATCATAACTGCTCCCCATCACGCCTCCCCGAGATCACTTCACAAGCTCCGTCGGGTTCATGCCCGTGAATTTCTTGAATACCGTGCTGAAATACGGAACGTTTTTATATCCGACCTTTTCGGCCACTTCGTAAACCAATGCATTCTTCTCCATCAGCAGCTCCCGGGCCTTCTCGACCCGTACTCGGGTCAGGTAATTGTTGAAGGTCTCGCCGGTCATGTTCTTAAAAATCATCGACAAGTAGTTTCTCGAAATATACACCTTATCCGCCAGTCCACCGAGCGTAAGGTCCTCGGCATAGTGCTCGTGAATGTACTCGATCATAAAGTCGACCGCCTGGCGATGCTTGCCGTTCCCGCCCCATTCGCGGCTGCCGAACACAAGCCCGATCTTGGTGATCAGCCATTCGGCAAGCTCGGATGGACGCTGCAGCTTCGCCATTTCGCGTGTAATGCCGTCATACGGGAAGATATCGTCAACGACGGTCCCCGTCTCATAGAAAGCAAAAGCGATAATGCCCCACAGCTCGCCGGCCAGCATGCTGACGTAGGGTTTGGTGATGCCCCCTTCCTCTTCCAGCCGCTTCATATAGTCCCTTATGATCGTCTGCGCCTGATGCTCCTGTGAGGTACGAATCGCGCCGGCCAGCTCCAGGTATAGCTTAACGGGGCGCACCGGAGACTTGGCCTCCGCATTGCCCGGCTCCTGTGCACTGTAGAAATACAGCTCTTGCTCCGGAACGGCCGGCCGGGAAGTCACATCGATCGCCCGGAAGGCTTCTTCCGTCGAGATGCCGATATCCCTTATGCAACTCTTCCGCTCACCGATGCCGATCCGGATCTTCAGCTTCAGGTAGTTCCGCACACAGTCGATTAATCGTACACCCAGCTGCTCCAGCCGCTGCCGCACTCGCTCGGCAGGCTCTGTTCGATCATGATGAATAATGATCACCGAACGGTTGGTGTGGAGATCCGTATGGTCGAAGCGGGGGAATGCCGCCTGCGCAATTTCGCACGCCATATTGCTGATTGCAAATCGAAGGAGGCTCCAGTCCGGCAAGCTTAATTTGGCTGCCCGTTGATCGTAGACCAGCTCGATGCCGATGACCGTATGATCGTGATCGGTCCAATACCGATAAGGCTCCGGAATTTCCGATTGGAGTCCTGATTGCAGCAGGGTGCCGGCTGCGGCCGATTTGACCCACTCCTTCTCCACGAAAGGTTCGTAAAGCTGTAGCTTCTGAAGCAGCTCGTCCTGCTTCATGCGCATCTCTTCGCGCTCCTCCAAATCGGATATGGCTTCATTTAAAACAGACTTCAGCGTCGGAAGGCTGATCGGCTTGGATAAGTAATCGCTCACGTTCAGACGCAAGGCTTGACGCGCATATTCGAAGTCGGAGTAACCGCTCAGAATGATCACTTTTCCCGAATAGCCAGTGTTCTTCCGTAGCTGCTCGATCATATCCAGACCATTCATGACAGGCATATATAAATCGGTAATCACGATGTCGGGGCTGGCCGATGCAATCATTTCAAGCCCTTCTTCTCCGTTCGACGCTTCCCCCGCCCACTCTGCATTCAGTTCATCCCACGGGATGGCTTTCCGAATTCCCTGCAGCACAGCACGGTCGTCATCCACGATTCCTATCTTCCACATCTGAAGAGCCCCCTTCCTTATTTACAAAAAGGAACATAGCTTCACTCTAACGGTAATACGCCATGCCCGATCGGCTGTGAAACCGCTCAGGCATGACGTAAACCGGAGTAGACTAGAACTATATTAACAGACAGCTTTCACCGAATAACCGAATCATTCTACTCCCTTGCTGGCTTCTCGTTCTCATTCATCCATTGTATAGGAGTTATTCATATTCTTGCGCGGCCTTCTTGAGCGATTCATAGGCCTGCTCCGGTGTCGTTCTGCCGAAGCTCAACTCATCCCGGACGAGCGGGAAGTCTTTATCGATGAAGTTGACCCAGCCTTCCGGTCCTGTCGTAAAGATCTGTCCATCCGGCGTTGTGGCGTCGATCAGCTTCATCCCGACCTTCTCGCCTTCCGGCAGATTCGGAATCAGCGACTCCGCGATCTTGGCATTGGCAGGCACGCCCCGAGCGGTGCCAAGAATGGCTCCTGCTTCCGGATCATTGATGAACCAGTCGATGAATTTGGCCGCTTCTTCCTTATGCTTGGAATTCGGCGACAGGCTGAAGTACATGGACGGCTTGAGCCAGCCTCCCGCTTCCTCGGCCCGCGGCATCGTAACCAGATCGTAAGCCCCTTCCTTCATGCTGTCCCATGTGGTGTAGTTGTTGGAGAAGGAGTAGCGGAACAGGATTTTGCCGTTGACCAGCAGGTCGGCCGTCGGATCCATTTCCTTGTCGGATGCGTTTAGATCCGCCGGAGGCACAAGTCCATCCTTGCGCAGCTGTTCAAACTTCTTCGTCCATTCCAGGAACGTCGCTTCATCGATATTGAATTTGCCGTCTTCCGTAATCAAGGTCCCCTTGCCCTTGGCATAGTGGTACGCGCTGAACATGAAGTAGTTGCCGGCATAATCCAGCGTGAAATATTGGCCTTCCGCCAGCTTAGGCTTTACCTCTTCCGCCAATGCGAAGAAATCATCCCATGTCCAGCCGTTCTCCGGCATCGTTGCGCCCAGCTTCTCAAGAGCCGCTTTGTCATAGATCATCCCGAAAGCAACCGATCCGAGCGGCACGCCGTATTGCTTGCCCTCTCTCTGCCCGATCGGCAGCAAGCTCGGCGTCAATTCATCCAGCTTAACCTTGGTGTCGAGCTCTTCCAGCTGGTTGCGGGAGGTCCAGTCCGAAATCCAGCCCGGGTCCATTTGGAAAATATCCGGCTCATTATGCGCCGCTGCCTGCGTAGAGAGCTTATCCAGATAACCGTCCATCCCGGAGTATTCGGGCTCGAAGGTTACATGCGGATTCTTCGCCGTATAAGCCTCCAATGCCTTGAGTGTCGCTTCGTGACGCGGCTGCGAGCCCCACCACATAATCCGGAGCTTGACGTTGTCTGCCGAACCGCCTTCGGCCTGTGTATTGTTCTTGGTGGAGGTTGAGTTGCCTGTGCTTGTGCCGGTGCCTCCGTTACCGCCGCTGCATGCCGCTGCCAGCAAGGAGAACACCATCAATAACGCGAGAATCTGCAATCGCTTCCATTTGTTCATGCCGACTTCCCCCTAGAAACATTATATTGTGGTCAATATGATCCTATCAATTCTGGAATGACGGGTGTATAAGAGAGATGCACAATTTATTATAAAATCGTCTGATTATGCTTCACGTCTGTGCTTCTTCGAGCCTTGGGAAGATGATCGTTACAACCACTCCTTCAAACCCGCCGTCCTTAACGTGGATCTCATAATTTTCATTAAAGAACGCCGAGAACCGCTCTCTCACATTCCGAATCCCGTAACCGCCCTTGCGGCGATGACTCCCTATGCTCTCGGGAGCAAGCCCGCTTCCGTTGTCGGTAATCGTCATGCGGACACGGCCTCCCTCTTCTTCTGCCTTAATCTCAATTCGGCCGCTTTGCCTTGCATTGAAGCCGTGAATGATGGAATTCTCGACGAAAGGCTGGAGTGTCATTTTGGGAATGAATAAATCCCGGACTTCCTTGGAGGCCTGCACCTCATATTCCAGTCCGTCTTCCCACCGAATCTGCTGAATTTCCAAATAGCATGCGACATGAGTCAGCTCGTCTTCAATCGTAATAAAGCTCTCTCCATGCGATAATCCGATACGGAACATGCGGCCCATCAGCTCCAGAATACGGCTCATCTTCTCCTGTCCCTCGGCAATCGCCATCCAGTTCAGCTGGTCCAAGGTGTTATATAGAAAATGCGGATTAATATTGGCTTGGAGCGCTTCGATTTCGGCCTTCCGCTGCTGCTCGTAACGCTGCGCCAGGGAGGCGTACAATGCCTGGATTCGCTCATTCAGTCTGCGAAACCCTGCAAACAGAATGCCGAATTCATTCGTGTAATCGCCGGCCAGCTCCGCTTGCTTCCCTCCAACATCGTAATTCTTCATCGCTCTCACTAGCTGGGCGATCGGCTTCAACAATTGCCGGCTTAACCATAGCGTTAACAAGAAAGCTAGCAGTAAGGCTCCGATGCCGATGGTAATAATGACGCCGGCCAGCTTGACGCTGCCTGACGTGATTCGCTCCCACGGGGTAATCTCCACCAGCATCCAGTTGGAGTCGGCGACTTTGGAATAGACAACCAGAGACTCCACCCCATGCGGCTGTGTATGCTGCCGAAGCACCCCGGATTGGTCCGCGAACTGCAAATCCTGCTCCTGTAATCCGGCATCTGTCATTGATTTTCCGACGCTCAGCAGCTCCCTGCCGTTCAGATCCAGCAGCATCCGGTTGGAATCCTTGGAGTATCCCTCGAGAATCCCGCGGATCCAATCCGCCTTCACATGCACGACAAGAATGCCCAAGTATCGGGAGTTGTTGTATACCTTGCGGGAGAAGCTGAGCACAGGCACGTTCCCTTTATAGGTCGTTAAATCATGCTCCTCTGACCAGGAGAAGTCATTGTTCTGCAGCAACGGATACCATGGCTGTGCCTCAGCAGCCTTTAATTCATGGAATTGAATGTAGCTCTGCCGATCCCCCCACTCCGGCTGTTCCATATATAAATCGATGGCTTGAATTTGCGGAATCGAATACGTAAGATGAGCCAGCGCTTCCTGGATGCCTTTGGACCGCCTGTAGTGGTTGAACTCATCTTCTTTTCCCGACAGAAACGTAAGCAAATCATGGTCCCTGGACGTGGTCAGCGATATTTGCTCGATCGATGTCAGGCGGCCCGTAATTTCATTGTTCAGCTCCTCGAGCAGCCTTTTCTGGTAATACGACGTGTTGT
Source organism: Paenibacillus sp. 7541 (assembly GCF_002276395.1). Taxonomy (NCBI): domain Bacteria; kingdom Bacillati; phylum Bacillota; class Bacilli; order Caryophanales; family Paenibacillaceae; genus Paenibacillus; species Paenibacillus sp. 7541. Next base: position 6,155 of record NZ_NQLZ01000051.1, read on the forward strand.
CAGCCAATTCCCGCGAAGTCATGGCATAACTGGTCCATACCGTGATCGCCAGCACAATCGTGATCAGCCCTGCAAAGCAAATAATAAACAGGGAATCGATCCGGTATCTCTTGAAGGGATTGATCATAAGCGCTCATCCTCCATGCTCCATGCTTATCCATTCCGATCCGAAAAAAACATTGAAGCCGTGCGGCGAACCGCTGCCTCAATGTTTTCTCATTTTATAATAGATCGGCAGAGCTAGCCACTACCCTTTTAGTCCAGTGGTAGCCACGCCCTCCACAAAATATTTCTGGGCAAAGACAAACAGCAGCGTTGCCGGCACAATGGATACGAGCGACATCGCAAGCAATTGTCCCCATTCCGCGCCGCCTTGTGAATCGTTAATCATCCGTAACGCCAAGCCTACCGTGTATTTGTCAACGGAATTAATGTATAGGAGATGGCCAAGGAAATCATCCCAGTTCCATAGGAAGCAGAAAATGATGACCGTCACGATGGAAGGCTTCATCAAGGGCATCACAATTCGCCAGTAAATCCCGAACCAGCTGCATCCGTCGATCTTGGCCGATTCATCCAATTCCCGCGGAATCCCGCGTATGAATTGAACGAGCAGGAAGACGAAGAAGGTTCCTCCCGCACCTCCCGCTAACGCATGGGGCACGATGAACGGCAGGTAGGTGTTGACCCAGCCGAACTGGTGGAACATCGCATACTGCGGAATGATGAGCACTTGGCCCGGCAGCATCAGCGTGAGCATGAGCAGCGAGAACCAGAAGCCCCGAAGCGGAAAGTCCAGCCTTGCAAATCCGAAGGCGACGAGCGTACAGGAGATGACCGTTACGATGATGACCGCCGTAATTAGATAAAAGGTATTCAAATAGAAGTCGGTAAAGGTGAAGCCCGGAACGGAATTCCATCCGTTAATGTAATTGGACCACTGCGGCACGGACGGAAAGAGGGACGGGGAACTGAGCTCCTGGTTCGTTTTCAGCGAAGCGCCAATCCACCAAATGACCGGATACACCATCACCAAGCTGAATAGGATGAGCACCGCATGGCGGATCACGGAGTTCCATTTGTGTCTGGTCATTTTCTTTTCCCTCCTTGGCTCTCGGATTCGTAGAATACCCAGTATTTCGACGTCAGGTTAATGATCACGGCGGCAGCGACAATCAAGATCAGCATGATCCAGGCCAGGGATGAGGAATAGCCCAGCTGATAGCGGCTGAATGCCCGTTCATACAGGTATAACGCATACACATAGGTCGAATTCATCGGCCCGCCGCCGGTGATGACGTAAGCAGGCGTAAACATCTGGAAGGAGTTAATGACCCCCATAATGAGATTGAAGAATAACGTGGGCGACAGCATCGGAAGCGTGATTTTGACAAATTGCTTCAGCTTGCCCGCCCCATCCACCGCGGAGGCTTCATACAGATCATTCGGGATCTGCTTCAGGCCCGCCAGGAAAATCACCATCGAGGAGCCGAATTGCCATACCGACAAGCCAATCAGGGACCATAACGCGGTATCGGGGTTCGTGACCCAGCCCGTTCCGGGAATCCCGAAGAATCCAAGCACTTTGTTGAAGAAGCCGTCCACGCCGAAAATATTCTTCCACAGCAGGGACACCGCGATGCTCGCCCCGATTAAGGAAGGGAAGTAAATGGCCGTCCGATAGACGGATATCCCGCGCACAGCCCTTTTCAGCAGAAGCGCAACCATCAGCGCGGCAATCAGCTTTAGCGGCACCGAGGCAAGGACATAATAAAAGGTAAGCTTGAGCGATTGGGCAAATTTGTCGTCCGCCGTAATGATGCGCTCGTAATTGTCCAGGCCGACCCACTCGATCGGCTTCATGAGGGTGTAATTTGTGAAGGAATAGTACAGGGACAACAGCATCGGATAGGCTGTCAACGCCAGAAATCCGATCAACCAAGGGGAAATAAACAGATAACCTGCAAGGGGAGAGTCCCAGCGCTTGCGAGATGGCTTTTTGCGAACGGGTATTTCGGATGCTAAAGAAGTTGCTCGTTCCATGAATTCACTCTCCTTTTCCGTACTTTAAGTATAGAAGGAGAGCCGCCGGGAACTACATAAGACAATTGCTCAAAATCATTCAATATTTTCAGAATGTGTCGTCAGGTACAATTAACATCAATCCCAATCCATAAAAGACGTCGCCTTCAGCTCGCTTTCCCTGCAATCTGGACAGGTTAGACGGATCGGGACGTTGTGCTCGATCGGTGTCTGTATCACAGGGTGGTTTTTGAAACCGTAGCTGAGTAAATCGTGATCCAGCTTAAATTGCTTGCGTATATGGGCGACTTCTTTTTTTGTTCATGGTTCGTTAGCACTGCTTATTTTCGTTTAGCGATGTGGTTCGAGCATCATTTGTCCATGTCCAAGCAACGTCAAGCTATGGCTAAGAGTGCCTCTCTTGCTGTAAGTTCACAATAGTTACTTTCAAAATCCAGATGAGGAAGGAAGCGAGATGATGAGCAGCAATTCACTAATGGGATTCGCCCCTGCGCTGGGCTGGAATTCATGGAATACCTTTACATGGGATATTAACGAACAGTTGATTCGGGATGTCGCTGACGTATTTGTATCGGAGGGTTATCTCGAGTCAGGGTATGAGTACATCGTCATTGATGACTGCTGGAGTTTGAAGGAACGGGATGCGGACGGTAATCTGGTTGCTGATCCGGAGAAATTCCCGAATGGTATGAGAGCGCTTGCAGATTATATTCACGGGAAAGGCCTGAAATTTGGCATGTATTCATGCGTAGGCACACATACTTGTGCCGGCTACCCGGGCAGCTTCGAACACGAGTTCCAGGATGCTGCGCTGTTTGCCGAGTGGGGGGTCGATTATTTAAAATACGACTACTGTTTCAAGCCGCGCCACATCTCCGGTGAGCTGCTGTACAAACGGATGAGCCTCGCACTCAAAAACTGCGGACGCGATATCCTGTTCTCGGCCTGCAACTGGGGAGCCGACAACGTATATGACTGGATTCGTGAATCCGGCGCACATATGTACCGTTCCACCGGCGATATTCGAGATAACTGGGAATCGGTGAAGGAGCTGGCCCTGTCACAGCTGGGGAAACAAAGCTACACAGGCTCCTTCTGCCATAATGACATGGATATGCTCATTGTTGGCATGTACGGCGGAAGCAATAACGACTTTATCGGCACGATCGGCGGCTGCAATGATATCGAGTATAAAACTCACTTCTCGCTCTGGTCCATGATGGGTTCACCGCTCATGATCGGATGTGACGTGCGTAAGGCCAATCGGGCAACGAAGGATATATTGCTCAACCCTGACCTGCTTGCCATCAATCAGGATGCAGAGGCACGCGGAGCATATCGCATCAAACCTGAGCCGCAATGGTTCCACACTGACGATGTATTCATGCTCGTTAAGGTGCTTACGGATGGCGATCTGGCCATTGGCTTCTTCAACCTGAGTGACAGCCAGCGCGAACTGTCCCTGCAATTCTGGGATATGGGGCTGCCTTACGCCGCAGGTTATGCTTTATCCCTCTATGACTGCTGGGAGCATAAGGAACTGGGTGTGTATCGAGAACGCTTCGCGCCAGTCGTTGCCGCTCATGATTGTCTCGTCGTGCGGGCCAAACTGGTGAAGTAAATGGCTCACAGTCGCCTGTGCACCGCCTGTCGGGTTCCGCTCTCTTCCGATGATGTGGGAATCTATCTCAAATTAGTCTCACGCACAGCCCAGCAATTCCTCTGCATCGACTGTCTCGGTGTGAAGCTGAATTGCGGACGGGAGCCCATTGAGAAGCTGATTCGTTATTTCCGTGAGTCCGGTAACTGTGCTCTTTTTCGTTAATATGGTGTCTGCATCCATTAGCGTAGAGCTTGTTCCTCCATACCGGGTTCTGCTTGTTTCTGATGCAGCATCATGTAGGCTGAAGGTGTATGTGATGTGGCCTTTTTGAACACTCTGGAAAAATAAAGCGGATCATGATAGCCAACAGAGTAAGCTACGGACTGAACGGGTAAACCGGATGTCTTCAACAGCTCGCAGGCGCGCCGGATACGGCATGACGCAATATAGGCTGACACCGATTCGCCAGTGGCTTCTTTGAATTTCCGAAACAGATAGCTGCGTTCCAGATTAACGGCCTGTACGATCTCCGTAACCGTTAATGATGGCTTCCAATAGTTCTGCTCAATGTACTTTCTCGCCAGCCACACATAATCCTTCGGCTCCTCCTGCTGATCTCCAGGGTAATATTCCATGTAATAGGAGAGCAGCAGTTGTAAACGGGCATCCGCCCGCAACACTTCACTCGGCGACGCACCGGCGTTCCAGGCCAGATGAAACCAGGGTTCCAGGGTCTCCGGCGCTGCTGGCAGTACAGGATGCTGGACCGTAAGCTGTGTCAACTCTACAACTCGCCCGGCGTCTCGCCCGTTGAACTCCATCCATACGTATTCCCAAGGGTCAACAGGGTCGGGGTAGTAATAGATCTCCTTTTGCGGAAAAATGATAAAGCTCTCTCCGGCACCCAGCCGAAAATGCTGGCCCCCGGTTTCCAATGTGCCCTGCCCTCGAATGATGTAATGCAGCGCATAGACGTCACGTACGCCGGGTCCCCACTGATGCAGATTGACCGGTTTGTGACCGCCGCTGATAAAATAAATCTGGCTTGCTCTGCTTCCGTCTCTCCATAACGAGTCCACATCCCCACCCCCACTCTTGATATCAGTCATTATATTATAGAGCAGCATATTTGTAAGCGTATCCACACATCTTGGATCGGCATGAATTCTACGTTAATTCAGAGAGGAGAATGTTGTGTTGCTTAGAATGGTCACCGTTGAGAATGGTCAAGTCCAGGGACTGCCCGCTGCAGACCCTCGTATTACGAGCTTTAAAGGAATTCCGTTTGCTGCACCCCCGGTAGGCCCGAACCGCTGGCGCGCGCCACAGCCCGCAGATGACTGGGATGGTGTGCTGAAAGCTTTTGATTTTGCCCCCATCTCCATGCAGGCTCCAACCGTGATCGACGATAATAACATCTATACCCGGGAATGGGCTGTTGACCCGGACCTGCCAATGGATGAGGACTGTCTGTATTTGAATGTGTGGACACCTGCCAAGCGCACCGATGAGAAGCTGCCCGTCTTTGTCTGGTACTTTGGCGGAGGGCTTCAGGTGGGTCACACAGCCGAGATGGAATTCGATGGCGAACGCATTGCCCGCAGAGGCATTGTCGTTGTCACGATCAACTACCGTCTGAATGCCTTCGGTTTCTTGTGCCATCCCGAGATCAGTGCTGAGTCACCGCACGCACCTGCGAACTTTGGACATCTGGATCAGCAGGCCGGCACAGCTTGGGTCAAACGTAATATTGCCGCGTTCGGCGGTGACCCGGATCAGATTACGATTGGCGGGCAATCTGCCGGCGGCGGCAGCGTGCTCAGTCAGATGACATCCCCGCAGAACAAAGGCCTGTTCCAGCGAGCCGTCATCATGAGCGGTATAGCGACCGAACTGTATCCCCATGTGCATGTACCCGCTGTCCGCAGCACGCTGCGGGATGCCGAGCAGAAGGGCGTTGAATTTTTCAGCTTCCTGGGGGTGTCTTCACTGGATGAAGCGAGACAGCTGGATGCGGTCACTTTGCGGGATAAGGTGTTAGAATATAAAAGCTTCTGGGGAACGGTGATCGATGATCAGTTCTGTATAGATGATCCGTTTACACGTTTCATGCAGCATCAACGTGAGCTTGTTCCCGTTATGCTTGGGCATACGTCCTCTGAGTTCTGGACCCGGCCTGCGGTAAGCAGTATGGAGGAACTGAAGCAGATGGCGGCTGAACGATTTGGCGAAGATGCTCCTGACTTTTTGCAGCGATGTGAAGCCGATACCGGCGACCTGGATCATGCACTCGAGAAAGCTTCTGTCCGCATGATCGAATACGCCATTCATCTCCTTATTCGTTCAAACAGCGGTCATCCGTCGGAAACACCGCTCTATTATTATAACTTCGACGCAGAGATTCCGGGCTGGGATCAACCAGGTACGTTTCACTCCGTGGATCTGTGGTTTTTCTTCGAAACACTTGCCAAATGCTGGCGCCCGTTCACCGGCAAGCATTACGACCTGGCTCGCCAGATGTGCAATTATCTGTCCAATTTTATTGCCACCGGTGATCCGAACGGCTCTGATTCTACCGGAAAGCCAATGCCCCACTGGGCCGCTTGCACCATCGAACACCCGTATCTTATGGAATTTGGCGATCAGGCTCAGTTACAACGGGCAGAGCCTGGGCCTGTGCTTGAATTTGTGCTGAAGCAGTATTTTGAACACAAGAACGACCCTGTGGCCTAAGCATACGTATGCTTATGTATATCTGCACCATCCGTTTAACAATAAAGAGATAGCACTGCACCTTCGCATGGCTATCTCTTTATTGTCTAGCTATATGTTAAATATCATTAATCCCACTCGAAAGCACCCGTGTACAATTGATAATATATGCCCTTTCTCTCCAGCAAGTGATGATGATCACCGCGTTCCTTAATCTGACCCTGTTCCAGAAGCAAAATGTGAAATGGATGTCGTTTATGCATGATGAGCGGAAGTTTTCTGTCTTTTTGTTTATTTTTTTATAATTCCGGGTTTGCCAAAAGATATGTTAGTATTCGTCGCTGCACTGACGTCGATTAGCTCCCTGCGATTCTTCACCATCCTGCTGGTAGGACGCCTGCCATGGATCATCGGATCGGCCGCGGTAGGTTCTACCATTCCAACACAGCAGTACACGGTAACGATCATCATATCCGTTATCGCTGTTGTCGGGTTTATCCTCGGGTACATCTATAAAGACAAGTTAATGAACCTGTTCTCCAAGGCAGAGCATACCAAAGAAGCACTGGAACTTGAGGAGTACAATTAAAACAAATGAGAGAGATGAGAGAGATGAGACAAACGGAATAAATACGGCGCCTTCTCCCTCGTGAATTCCAGGGAGAAGGCGCCGACGATAACCGGTTGCCCGGTGCGACCTCATCACGAAGCTGTTTAATCTGCTGGATCAGTTCCTAGTGAGCGTCTACTTTACTTATCTCGTCTCTTGTCCGCAGATGAATGGACAGATTCACAATGTCTTGCTTCAAAATATGGGTTAACCAGCCGCGCCACTCGTCCACGTTGCTGAAACCGAGCCTTGTTTTTTGCGTTAACGGACAGTCCCCCCGGCTTTGGCCGCCTGGATAAGATCCGCTGCAATATAGGGAGAAAAGGGGCACCCCCTTGACA
>NZ_NQLZ01000052.1:0-15951 GCF_002276395.1 Paenibacillus sp. 7541
GAACCTCCTGTCACGTCGACGGAATTGCTGCGGATTTTTGCGGGGCGGGGCAAAGCGTGGAAGGCCCAGACGATCTCTACCTTCCTGTCGCGACTGGTGGATAAAGGGGCACTGGAGGCCACAAGACATGGCCGAACGAACATGTATACGCCCCTGATCTCACCGGAAGATTACAAGCTGGCCGAGACGCAGCATGTACTGGACGGGTTATACCAGGGATCGGTGAAGAACCTTATCGCTGCCTTGTATGACGGCGACAAGCTTTCGGATGAAGATGTTGAAGAGCTGAAGCAATGGTTCTCCGGAAAGTAGGTGCAGCCCATGAATACCATTCTTGAAGTACTGATTACGCTGAATGCCGCCGGAAGCGTCGTCGTCGCTTGTATTCTTATATTGCGGCTCTTGCCCGCCGGTGCCTTCCCGACCAAATGGCGTTATGGACTTAGCAAAATGGCTGTAGGCTTTTTTCTATTTCCCGTAGTCCTTGGTATTCAGTGGGTCGTATCGCTGACATTCAGCGCGGCAGCTACCGTTCCGGCGATTAGCGGGCAGCCTTCAACGGCGGAACAAGGGCTATCCGGAGCATATTCAGGGTTCAGTCCGGAGCCGCTGATTACGGGGCAGACCATGACAGCCCAAACCGCCCTATTCCTGATTACCGTATGGGCAACCGGCATGATCCTTTTTGCAGCATGGCAGCTGTATTGCTATCGCAAATTTGTAAGGACACTAGAGCATTCACGCACCGCCGTTCCGAGAGACAGCCAGGCCGTTGAACAACTCTCCTTGATGAAAGAATCTCTTGGATTGAAACGCAGTGTTCGGCTTGCTTACAGCTCTGCTGTTCGGAGTCCTGTTCTTGTCGGGTTATGGAAACCGACCATCTATCTTCCTATAGAAAATATCTTTAACGTGAGCATGGACATGGTCATGCGCCATGAGCTGATCCATCTGAAACGGAAGGATTTATGGGTCAAGGCCTTCACCCTGGGAGCGTCAGCCTTACATTGGTTTAACCCCTTCATACACATTCTCCGCAAGGATATTCATACCTGGAGCGAGCTGTCCTGCGACGAAGAAGTGGTCAGCGAGATGTCCCATGCCGAGCGTAAACGGTACGGGGAGACGATTCTGAACGTTATGGCGGGAACCAGGCATTTACCGGTGAGATTTTGCGCCTCCTTATCGGGTGATGGCCAACAATTGAAAAGGAGATTAATGATGATGCTGAATGTGAAGAAACTGAGAAAGAAAACATTATATCTGACGATAACAGCTGTATTTTCCGTTGCCGCAATTAGCACATCCGCAGCGGTATGGGCTGCCAACTATTCGCCAGAAATCATTCCATATGAGGAAGGTCAGGCTGAGGTTCAACCAAGCGAGCAAATTCCGAAAGCGGCTCCATCTGATGCGGTAATGGAGAAGGCACCATATCCTGTTGAGACACAGCCAAGTCAAGCTCCTGCTGCACTTGAAGCGGAGAATGAATCAAATGAGGATGTCCAAATCAAAGATCCTCACCCCGTACCTGTACTGGTGCCCGAGCCTGATAAGAACAGTATCCAAGCTCCAGTTGCTATAGTCCCTGCTGAATCTGGAGCTAACCATTCGAATGCCGGCCAGACTCCATCACCAGTGCCACCTAAAGAAGCAGCTCCAGAACCGGTTGGCTCTGAAATTCGACTCATCCCGGAGCCGGTTCCAGCTGAAGATAAACGTAATGACAGTTCTCATTCAGGCGACATTCCACCGGGAACTTCTATTACAGTAAGAAAATTAACACCTGAAGAAAGCGCTGAATTTAAAGATAGAGAACTTGCAGCAAGAGCTATGTTGTCTCCTGAAGAACAGGCCGAGTTTGAAGAAGACGATTATGGGCTGCGTCCAGACTCAATACCACCGGGAACCTCCATTACAGTAAGAAAATTAACACCTGAAGAAAGCGCTGAATTCAAGGAAAGAGAGCTCGCGGCAAGAGCCTTGCTGTCCCCTGAAGAACAGGCTGAATTTGTGGACTAAAAACTACGAACTTAAGGGAAAAGTTTGCTATTTAACATGAAGAAGCACTGCCGGGGGCAGTGCTTCATTTGGATTATGGATAACACCTTAATTATCGCTTGAGGTAGTCCATTCAAAATATGCACTTCTTGAATTTGCCTCGTTCGTGCTTGTTTTGATTTGGAAAGTGTGGTTGCTGTAACTGCCTGTGTCAATAACAACCAGCGAATTGCCCTTAATATTCGATCTCCACCACTGGACATTGCTGTTGGTTTGACTTTGAATGCTTAAATTAACAGATGGCATAGTGCCAGGCAAGTCCCCTACGTATATTAATACATATCTATCTGGAGATGGAATAAATGCGTGGCCCACGTTTGCTCCTTGGTTCCCATCTTTATTAATTGGCACGGTAACATTTCCGCTCCAGCTATCAGATAAGATGCCAACATCAAAGAGACTAACTTCTTTGTTTCCATTGGCTCTTTGCTCAAGCAGAGTGATCTCTTCCGGAGTCAATGGTCTAACTGTGATAGAGGTTCCAGGTGGGGAGAATTCTTCTAATTCCACAGGACTAGCAAAAGCCGATACCGAAAGCGACAACATCATAATCATGGTAAGAACAAGTGTAAGCAGTTTTTTCATAGTAAAATCCTCCTCTTAATTTTTTTCCAAAATTAGATTAGCCCTTCAAACCAACCACAAAAAAACTCACCTCCCTCTCCCGATGTGAGCTACCTTATTTTCATGGCAAGTATCTTGTCGGATTACAGCTTCTTGATCGCATCCTGCTTAGACCGTAAGGCAGCATGAAGATGCAGTAACCAAAAGAGCTAATCTACTACTAAAACGACTTATCCTAGTAAATAATGACTGTTCTTTCCTTAAGTTTTTTTGATAATTTTTCTACAATAATGATAATAAAGGAAATATATAGAATTTTATGATAATATTTTACTAGTGATAGGGATGATGAGTAGGTATTTATGTCCAGTAGCTAAAGAATAAACTGACGGGGGAGGGTATAGGTGGAGCAGGAACAATGGTTATATCTCTTACGCAGCAACTTCTATGATATAGACCACGACGCCCAGAAACTAGTGTACGAAGCATACCGGAATTTAGTGTATCGGGACATTCACTTTCTAACACGGAGTCATGAACTGACCGAAGATGTTGTACAAGAGACATTCTATAAAGTGGTGGCGAAAGCCCTTCAACTGAGGGACACGAAGCATATGAAAGCATGGATCGTTAAAGTCGCTAGAAACCATGCCTATGATATGTTCAAAAAAAACAAAAAATATCGTCATCTAAGGGAGCCTCAAGTCGTTATAGATCTAAGGGCTCCTTTCTTGCACCCTACGGTAGCCGAGCAAGTGGAGGATCAGATTCGAAACGAACTGCTCCACGAAGCTCTGAATGAGTTAAGCCCCGAGTATCGCCAGGCTTTATTCATGTACTATATCGAGGAAAAACCATATAGCGAAATTTCACAAGAGCTTGGTAAAACAGAGCAAGCTGTCGCCCAAACGATGGTCAGAGCTAGAAAGAAATTGTACCGCTATTTTTCAAGAAGATGGGTTGATGCCGATGAGTGATGAATTCAAACACGACGATGAATTTTTACAGAAGTGGTTAAAGGACGTTCATCAAGACGTGGATATTCCAGACGGTACACAATCATGGTTAGAGGTGAAGGCCGGACTGGATAAAATAAAAGCACGGCGACGCTGGATGAAGAGATTCCAAATCGGCGCGTTGGTTGCTTGTACATCTTTGCTGATTAGTTTTTTTATGACTGCAGATTTGCCTACTGCGTATTCCGAGTTCCAAGGGCTTATCAAAAGAGTGCAGGAGAACCTTATCGATATTTTCTTTGAGGAACCAGAGCCTTATCTTGAAGAAAACTCAAATGCCAAAACGTCATCTCCGCCCCCAGATTATATCGTTTCCTCCCCTCCAGCGGGAGAGAGCCACATAGAGGATACAAGCTTGGAAGAGGCAAGAGGAAAAGTCAGTTTCCCTATCGTTTCTCCAACCTATATACCAGCTGGCTATGAATTAGAGAACGTTCGTATTTTCCAGGATTCTGATGGGGAGTACCGGACCGTGTTTATGGAATACGTCAATAGAGAAGGACATCTGATCCAATTGAATCAGCACATGATTCGGGAGAACTCTTCTCCGGAGAAAATAACGATTAACCACGCAATGGCCGTCATTAAGGATACCTTCATTAACGATTGTAAGGCTGTGCTGATTATTCAAGAGCCCGATTTCATCCATTTGGAGTGGGTTACCCCGGATCATATGAAACGATCGATTTTCGGAACCTTGGCTGAAGAGGAAATGATTTTAATTGCGGAATCTTTAAAGTAAACAAAAGTAGCAGGTCTCCCCTGCTACTTTTCATTTCATCTCTTACCTGTCTGGGATTAGAATCACTCCCGAATATAATGTGCCTGTCTCTTTTACGGTTCCGTGCAACGTCCAATGGGATGATTTAGAACGATAATAATAACCTGGGATTACCGTAACTTCATGTTCCGTGTAAGTATTCGCGGAAGTTGACAACTCGGCTTTGGGGCTGCGATAAATGTCTACCCAATCAGAGCCTGTCCATCGCTGCAAAGTCAACTGTACGCCGATGGTATCTACTCGCTGCTTGGCTGTACTGTAACCTGAAATACTGATTTTTGAATTCCCGATATGACTAACGCTAGTTCCGCCATTATACAGAAACTTGTAGTTTGGATCGAACAAAGAAGAAATCGATAGCAACGGTTCGTCATCGGGCGGCGGGGATGGCCCATCATCAAGCGATTGAGCCGAGACAAACGGCACTGAGAACAACAGGAACAAGGCCAAGCCTAAAAAAGACATCACTACTTTCTTCACTCGTATTCATCCTTTCTATTTGTCTCTATCCCTTAAACGACTTATCGTAATCAAATATGACGCGATTTTTATTAGGATAAGAACGAAGCCTGATACCGAGGAAGACTGGGCGAATCAACGTCCCGAAGGGTTTTAGTTTTCCAAAGCAAGATATGGAATGTCTCGGATAACATACGCCACCTTATCGACCTTCCATATCCCTTGCACATTGACCAAAGTGACATGTCGGTCAAGGACGTAGTGACGGTCTCCTGTCAGTGTGTTACCCATTACTAATGATTGCATGAAATTTGCGCTGCTCTTACTAGTATAATTGGGTTTAGTTTCTGGTTCGCCAAATTCATGAACATATCCCGTTCCATTGGATGTAATGATTGAGTTTAGGAATCCTTCTGTTAAGAAAGGTTTAAATGAGTTTCTAACGTTCTTAACTCCAGATAAGTCACCGATTTGGTTCATACGTTCGGATAGTGTTTTTAATTGGGCGTCTGAAATTATCCCTCCTTATAAAAGAGCTTGGTACTCAATAATCGTAACAATTGCATCGTCATCGCGCTAGTTGGGGATGTAAGGCTTGAAGGCCCTGAACGCTGAACGACCATGAATGAGCGGCGCCTTGGACGTTAGCGATGAACATCGCCTTCCTCCCCCTCATCCTCAAGCTCGCAATCCGTATCGTTCACCGTACCAGGCGTCTCCGCCAGTCCCAATTGCAGACAAAGTCCGTACAACGCGTAAATGCCGTGCGCCTGCGCTTCGTTCATCCGGTCCATATACGCGATCGTTTCCTCCGCGATTTCCCTTAACCGGCCCGTGTCCCCGCTGTCCAGTTCGGCGACCGTTCGCCGAAGCCGGACGACATTCGCTGAATATACGGTTGCACGCAGGGCGCGAATGAGCAGCAGCTTGCGAATGTCAGCTGGCCCGTACCGGCGGTAGCCGTTCTCCGGGTCGCGAGTCGGGCGCAGCAGTCCCTCCCGTTCCCAGAACCGAATCGCCGTCCGGGATACGCCGGTCGCTTCGGCCGCCTCGCCGATCGTCCTCCACGCTCCGGGATCATCCGCGTCCCGGTCGTCTTCCGCTGCGCGGAACGCGTGGATCGCCTGCTCGGCTTCCCGCTTGTCGCGGACGAGCGCCGCCTCCCGCTCCTTCAACAGCCAGAGCGCACCCTGTATATCTCCGCTCCGTACGCGGCGAAGCGCCTCGCCCGCGATGTCCGGTCCGAATCCGGGGGCAAGCGCCTGCATAGCCGCCACGTATAACGCGTGCGTCTCTCCATATACCCGATATCCGCTTTCGGTCCGCTCGGCAGGCGGCAGTATCCCTTGCGCTTCATAGTTGCGAAGTGTACTGGGGCTGATGCGGAACCGTCTCGCCAGATCAATCGGCCGCATGGGCGTCTCCTCCCGTTTCCATTCGTGATAACATTACATCACATTTGCAAGCTTAGTGCAATTTACTTGGCGTAACTCCTTGAAATTCCGCCTCCGACTTCAACCAAGCTTCCAATTTGCTTCACTGTTATACAATCGATTTGCAATTGAATTTTATGTTCTGGGAGGCGGTTTGTAGATGACATCCATACAATTCGAACAAGGGATGACGATCGAGGCCATCGGCACGGCTTGCGGGGAATATGTGGAGATGGAATGGCGGCCGTTGTACGAATCGATGCATGAGGCGTTGACGGCCGCATTCGCGGAAATCGAGGATGCGGCATACGGCCAATACTTGGACCGACTTATGCCGCCGCTGTTCGAAGCGCTCGAACAAGCGGGATATGCGTTCACCGACGACGTGCGAGAGGACGATTTCGTCATCGGAGGGCGGCTGCTGTTCCGGCAATCGCTTGAGAAATGGGGCACGGAGGACAATCGGTCGCGCGTGTTCTGGAACGTCATCCGGGACGCTGACGACCGGACGATCGGCACGGTGCTCACAGAGATTCCCCATTCGCATCTGAAGTTCGATATCCCGCGCGGGCCCCGCGTTCTCGCGATCGCTGAGACGACCAAATCGGGGATCACCGAACGGATCCGCGCGCTTATGGAAGTGCGCGGATTCGCACAACCGCTTTAGCACCCCACACCCATTTACGAAAGGAAGATTCCATATGCTAGGTCCAAACCCTAATGTGAAGTACCCCATCCCTGGGAACACGAATGTGCAATTTATTCGAAACACGATCACGAAACCAAATATCATCGCTGGAGATTACTCTTATTACGACGCACTGCACGGGGAATCGTTTGAAGATCAAGTGTTATATCATTATGAAGTGATCGGGACCAAGTTAGTGATCGGCAAATTTTGCTCCATCGCTCCGGAGGTCAGATTCATGATGGACGGCGGCAACCACCGAATGGATGGGTCAACTTTTCCTTTTAACATCTTCGGGAACGGTTGGGAGAGACATACCCCTTCCCTGGACCAGCTGCCGATCAAAGGAGATACGATTGTCGGCAATGATGTCTGGATCGGTAGACGTGCCACGATTATGCCGGGGGTGCGGATCGGCGATGGCGCGATTATCAGCGCGGAGGCGGTAGTCGTCAAGGACGTTGAACCTTATACCATAGTCGGTGGAAATCCCGCCAGGGAGATCAAAACCCGTTACCCGTACGAAGTCATTCAAGAATTATTGGAGATCAGATGGTGGGATTGCGATATCGATCTCATCAGTCAGTATATCGGCGCAATCGTAAGCGGAGATATGGTTACGCTTCGAAAAATGAAAAAACATTAATGGTTTCATTGGGGAACAATGGGGACCTCTGGTTCACGGAATGGATGGGGAACAAGATCGGACAGATCACTGTTCAAGGAATGATTACCGAATATTCGATCCCTACCGAGCATGCAGAGCCTCACGGTATAGCGATTGGTGACAGCGGCGATATTGGGTTTCGCGAAAGAATGCAATCAAATTGGACGCCTCGTCATCTCATCATAGCGGTTTGAGCCGACTGTATCATGCGGCCCGTCTTGGGCCATAAACCGCTAAGGAGGGATCATGTTGCTGCCTTTTTACACGTTAGTCGCATCGTTTGTGTTGTTCCTGGGTCTTGGCCAGCTCGGTTTGCCTTATTTCGAGGGATGGCATTCCTCGCTTCAGGGGGCGGTTGCTGTCATGCTGTTGTTTGCCGCTTCCGCCCATTGGGGAACTAGACGCCCAGACTTAATCCGTATGGTTCCTCCCGTATTTTCCAGGCCGGGCCTCATCGTAACGGTCACCGGATTACTGGAGGTTGCCGGGGCTATCGGCATCCTAATTCCTTCCATCTCCAAGGCCGCCTCCATTGGCTTGGCTCTACTCCTGGCATTGATGTTCCCTGCTAATGTGAGGGCGGCTAAGGAAGGATTCACAATCGGGGGGCGGCCCGTACCTAAACTACTACATCGAACCGTATTACAGATGATCTTTATTGGGGCAATCCTATTGGCAGGCTAAGGGTATATTCCAGCGGCTATTTAACGTCACGCGACGGTCTGATTCTCGTCGGCAAACTGCTGGCGAAATCAAGCTCTTCGAACGGCTCAATCGTTCGGTTATCAGCAACCATGAATGTGAGCCTGCGGCAACAGGCTCACGGGTTGCATCATTCCCTACCCAACGTGGTCATTAGCAGAGCACGGGCTGGTTGAGAATTCTTTTATTCCTTAAGAAATGAGCCGTCAGGCCCAACGTGTTTATAATACGCCGTTACTGCCCTTCCCGACTTCCCCGCTCCTCTTTCATTTATAACTATGGTTTAACTGAAGCAGGTACAAATCATTACGATGTTTCCATCTGGATCCTTAAAGGAAAACTCAGATAAGTCAGGGTATGTTTGAATCTCTGTTACGATTTCCGCTCCTAGTTCTTTCACGAATTGGAATGCTGCATGTATGTCTTCCGTACTTAAATTAAATAAAGGCTGGTTCAATGGCTGGAGTTCGTAACTGTCATCAAAACAGTGATTATCCAGCGTTAATCCTGGACGCCCAGATCCCATATCAAAAGTATAAATAGGACCTTGAATCTCTTCTGTTACTTCAACTCCAAGAAGTTTGCTGTACCACTGAACTGACTTCGTTAAATCCGTGACGTGGATAAAAACGGTATCGATCCTATTGGCGATTGGACTTTGCATTTTCATTCAACCTCCTCATCGTTTAAACAAATTGCTTTTCGTGCTAGATATTTATCTATCGATGTGTCCATCCTCATCCTCGATCATATAAGTCATAATCTTTTTGATTTTTCCATTTTTACCTGCACTACTGAAAGTAAATACGTGACAGAAGTTAGATATCCTCCCTTGATCCATCCTAAAAGTACCATTAATCGCACCCATGCTTCCGTGAGTGATGATGGTGCTGATCTCTATTTCTGTCACATGACCGGTCTGCTTTTGTTGAAGTGTATCCCGTAGTCCTGCTTTTCCCAGAACACGTCTGTCTCCGATGATATCCCAACATACCTCTTCTGAAATGCATTTCTCAATAAATTCAATATTGTTCTGAGCCCAAGCCACAATATAATCCCTCAGTAACAACTTCTTGGGAGCATTGCCGCAATCCTCAGCACAGATAACATTCATACCGCTATGATGAGTCCCATTCATAGATATCCCCTCCCTAGACGAACCTTGTGAAAATAAGTCCTTACATAGAGGATTCGAGAAATGGTTGGGAGTTCCTGTTTGTGAACGCTCAAACAATATAAGCAAGAAAAAACAAAACCACTCCTTAAGGGTAAGGAATGGTTTGGTGATAACAGCTAAACGTTGCTAACTCTGCGTAAGTCCATCACGATCCATGATCTGAACCTGTAGTTGTTCCTCCAACCTCAAATTCATTGAGCAGCCCACGTGCCTCACTTGTGGACTTGGCGTTCATTAATCGATTCCTCAATTCACTTGCCCCTCGGAAGCCGCGGACATAGATTTTGAAGAAGCGGGTAAGAGCGCTGAACGAACGTGGCAGCTGTTCTGAATATTGATCATGGAGGTCCAGATGCAGCCGCAGCAGATCCAGCAATTCCTCACTGCTATGCTCCCTCGGCTCCTTCTCAAAGGCAAATGGATTATGGAAAATGCCACGCCCGATCATAATGCCATCCACACCGTATTGTTCAGCAAGCCGGAGGCCAGTCTGACGGTCAGGAATATCCCCGTTAATGGTTAGAAGTGTACCTGGTGCGACCTCATCACGAAGCTGTTTAATCTCCGGGATCAGCTCCCAGTGAGCAGCTACTTTACTCATCTCGTCTCTTGTCCGCAGATGAATGGACAGATTCACAATGTCCTGTTTCAAAATATGGGTTAACCAGTCGCGCCACTCGTCCACGCTGCTGAAACCGAGCCGTGTTTTTACACTGACGGGCAGTCCCCCGGCCTTCGCCGCCTGAATAATGTCCGCCGCAACATCGGGACGGCAAATCAGGCCGCTTCCCTTCCCATTCTCGGCTACATTCGCGACAGGGCATCCCATGTTAATATCGATGCCTTTAAAGCCTTCCTTCGCCATGCCGATACTCATCTGACGAAAATATTCCGGCTTATCTCCCCAGATATGGGCGACAATGGGCTGTTCATCCTCGGTAAAAGTCAAACGCCCGCGCACACTCTTGTTCCCCTCCGGGTGACAATAGCTCTCCGTATTCGCAAACTCGGTAAAGAACACATCCGGTCTGGCCGCTTGACTTACGACATGACGAAACACCACATCCGTCACATCTTCCATCGGTGCCAGTATAAAAAAAGGCCGTGGCAAATCACGCCAAAAATTGTCTGTCATATCAACTTACCCCTTTATAAATGCAGGAAAATCCTCTCCTGTGATGATGATTTCCATGTCCAAGCGGTTGCTTTTTCTTCACTTATAGCATATCTACGCAATGAAGATCAAACGGCAGTATCTGTTATCTGTTATACCCTCGACACTTCAATGAATATATCATAAACCGACAGAGGAGCATACTCCCATAGATTCGAATTAAAAAGGAAGGTTGCTGCCCCACCGCAGTTTGCCCGGAACGTTCAGAGGACGTTTCAACCACTTCGCGATGATCGATGGCTAGAGTCAGGCCGCGATATCCGAATATACATAATGGCGGTCCGGAATTGAATCCGAACCGCCATTTTCATCCTGCTATCGTCCGTGCCCTTCGCTGCGAGCACCGCTACACGACATGAATGCATGCGATGCACACAGGTTCATGCACGCATATACTCATACCGAGTTGATACTGCTAAGGGCGGCCAATCCCATGTGCGTTAGGTTACAGCTTACCCGCAGCCTTCACCTTCACGAGCAGGGCATTGCCTGGCAGATAGGCAATCGGAATGTCCTCAACAGACACGATCTCGACCGTCTCCGAGTTCGCGCCGGCAGCAGTGGCCTCGTTCACGGCGCTTTCCTTCGCATCGCGGATGACGTCGTCATAGCTCCAGTCGTCCAGCGAATAGATCCGCTCCGACTCCCCGCTCACCAATCCCAAGGCTGCGCCGATGGCATTCGCCGCATCATAGTGGTCCGGCCGGATGATCCGGCTTGCCCCGGCCAGCGTCTCCGGCACCAGCAGGCTGCCGCCGCCAACCAGAATGACATCCACCGGCTCTGCACTCGTCTTCATCCGGTCAATGGCATCCTCGAGACTCTGCTGGATAACGGCGTCCACTTTGCCGCATACCGATCCGTCCACCGCATCCGCGTTGGTGCCCGGCCATGCGGCCCGGCCCAGCTTCACGGCCACGTCCGTCGTCGTCAGCGTATCCCCGCCGAAGATGCGGGCCCGTGTCGTCAGCTCGTAGCCCACGCTGTCCGGGCCAACGGTCACACCGCCTGCATCGTCCAGCCGGACGATTGTACCCCCGCCGAGGCCAATGGACAGAATATCCGGCATCCGGAAATTCGTGCGAATGCCGCCGATATCCACCGCTGCCGAGGACTGGCGCGGGAAGCCCTGCACGAGCACGCCAATATCGGTCGTGGTGCCGCCGATGTCGACAACCAGCGCGTCGCTCAGCCCGGATAAATGCGCCGCGCCCCGAATCGAATTCGTCGGTCCGCACGCAATCGTCAGAATCGGGTAGCGGAGCGCATATTCGCTCTTCATGAGCGTCCCGTCGTTCTGGCAAATATACAGCTGCGCATCAATGCCGAAGCCATTGAGCGCCTTCTCGAAGCCGCGCACCACGCCTGCAATCACTTGCAGCAGCGCCGCGTTCAGCACGGAGGCGTTCTCCCGCTCGAGCAGTCCGATGCTGCCAATCTCGCTGGAGTACGTAACCGGCATGTCCGCCCCCAACACGTCGCGCACGATCTCTCCGACCCGCTGCTCCTGCTCCCGGTTCACCGGAGCGAATACCCCGCACACCGCCACCGCGTCCACTTCTCCGCTCATCCGGCGGCACAGCTCGGCGATCTCCTCCTCGTCCAGGCTGGCGATCCTGCGGCCGTCATACTCATAGCCGCCGGTGGCGATATAGCTATGCGGCCCAATCGCCGCACGCAGCGATTCGTCCCAGCCAGCAAGCGGCGGAACGGCCGTCGTTGCCGGAGCGCCGATGCGAATCAGGCCGACCCGGCCGAGATGCTTGCGCTCCACGATGGCATTGGTGCAATGCGTGGTGCCGAGCATCGCATAGCGGATGTCAGAGCCATTTACGCCGCTTTCCTGAAGCAGCAGGCGAACCGCCTCAACAATGCCTTCATTCACGTCAGCCGTCGTATGCACCTTCACCTTGTGCACGCAGCGCAAGTCGGAATCGAGCAGGGCAGCATCCGTATTCGTGCCCCCTACATCAATGCCGATGCGGTACATCTGATTTGCATTAGCCGCTGTAACCCCGGTCATCTCGCCGCACCTCCTTTCGATGCCAGCGTCTCAATCGGCACATAATCAAAGTCATAACCGAAATACCTCGGTCCGGCGGTCTCGATGCCTTTGGGCGTGCGCCACTTCTCATCGCACCGCAAACCGGCCACTGTCACCCGGGCCCCGTACTTCAAGTTCTCTGTCGTCACCGGCATGCCTGTATCCTGATCCAGCAGGGTGATGAGGTCTGGCGTAATCGCGAGCGGCTGATCGCCCACGGTGGCAAGCAGAAACTCATTCTGGAAAAAGAGCCGCATCGTCTCTCCCTTGTTCTCCCCCGTACCTTCAAAGACCGCTTCCCCGCGCGTAAACCCGCCGTCCATGCGGCGGCGGATATCCACGGCCTTGCCATGGAACAAGGCATAACCGCTCAGCTTCGTGAGCAGCTCATGCACAGGGTTCAGCTTCTGCTGCTTCGCTTCGAACAGCGTCCGCCCGATCTCATAGGCGAGCGTCAGCGTGCCGCCGATCGCGCTCTGCTTCGCCTGCGCGCCGGATACCGGATAATCGCAGATGGAGGCCGAACCTCCCATCTCCACCGTCAGCGCACGTGCCATCCGCTCTTCCCATACGCCATCAATCGTATGCATCAGCGCGCTGTTGCCGCGCTCGTCCGCCATCGCCACCGGGCTGCAGGGGATGCCCTCCAGGTGGAACGTCACCATCTGCGATTCAGGGAACGCTCGCCCCATCGCATCGGCATCGACGAGCGGAATGCCGCGCTGTGCCGCCGCAAGGACCGGCACGAGCGAATTGCCGCCGCCGACCTCGATCGGCATAACGGCATCCACCTTGCGGCCAAGTTCGCGTTCCATCAGATCAAGCGGTTTGGTCAGCTGTTCAGCCGAAGGAATCTTCTCCAGCATCACCGTCGGTGCTCCGATCATTGATACCGGCACGATAAGCCCTTCATCGTCCAGCTCCTCAAGCTGCGCGATGCGCACCGGGCCGTGCTCACGGATCGCCTCCATCGCCATCAATTTTCCGACATGAGGATCTCCCCCGCCGCCTGTGCCAAGCACCGCAGCGCCAATCGCGATATATTCGATGGATTGTTCATCCAATGTGGTTAATCTGGTTGTCTTGTTCATGCTTTCATCCCTTCTTTACGACCCATTTGCCAATGATTGCTTGTGCGATAAATGCGATCAGGAAGCTGTCCAGCGCCGGAACCTGCGTCACCTGGAACCATCCGAGCCCATCCGGAGCCATCGTTGTCATGAACCCGAAGAACGTCGCGATGATCCATACGATGATAGAGCGCGGAATCCAGCTCCGATTGCTGTTCAGCCCTTCAAACGAGAAGCGATTTTTGTTCACGAGCAAATATTCAGCCGTATAAATGCCGCCGAGCGGTGCAACAAGCATCGTAATGTACGTCAGGAACGTCATGAAACGGTCATAAATCCCCAAGCAAGCGAGCAGCGTCGCAATGAGGCCTGCAATAATCGTAATGACCGATTTAGGCACCCGTTTGAATACGACAGAGAAGCCCAGTCCCGCGGAATATAGGTTGTTCGTATTGGTCGTCCATTGCGCAAGCGTCAGCACTAGAATCGCCGGAATTCCGAGTCCGAGTGTAAGGAGAATGCCTGTCAGATCGTCGGAATCCATCGAGCGCGACAGGAAGATCGCAATGATCGTCATGAAGCTGTTGCCGACAAAGAAACCGATAAACGCTGCGGTAATCGCATGCTTTGGCGTTTTGGCCCAGCGCGCGATGTCAGGGGACAGCGCCGTTCCAAGGATGAAGATACCGATAACCAGCGATATGGCCGTCCCCATCGGGAGGGCTTCACCCTCGAACGGTAACCAGACGGTGCTTCCGCCTTCTCCGCTCAGCGCCATCACCAGCGCAATAATGATAAATACGACCAGCAGCGGCACTGACCAGACGCTTAATTTCTCAATCGCTCTGTAGCCCCAGATCGCCGTGGACATCATAAGAAGTCCGCCGATGATCGACAATACTGAGAGCGACCAGTGCCAGCCCCATAGCTCGCTTAACGCCGTCTGGAAGTTAGAAGCGAAGAAGCCGACCTGAACGCCGAACCAGCCCAGTGATGAAATGCCGAGAATAACCGAGACGATGAGCGCCCCCTGGTTCCCGAACAGAAACCGGCTGATCATGGCTGTCGACAGCCCTGTTTTGGCTCCGACATATGCGCAGACTGCCCCGATCAGACCCAGTATGGCTGAACCGACGATAACCGCTGTAAGCGAGTCGCCGATGTTCATGCCTGCGCCGAGCTGCGCACCCAGAAACATCGCGGACAAGTCAATGCCGATTGCAATCCAGATGAATGCCATCGAGAACCATGATTTCCGTAAATGCTGGGGTACAGGCTCCCGCTCGTAATCTTGTATTTTCAATTCGTTGCTCATACTCCACTCCACCCTCTGCTCTCTATATTCTTGTTGATTGCCTAAGCGCTGACGGATCTCCAGAACATCTCAAAAGCATGCTTCAGCTTCCGTTCGAACAGCTCCGGCGATTGATAGTAGTAATATTGAATGCTCAGCCCGTCCATCAAGGTAAGGTACGAATCCACAAGGTTCTCAATCGGGACGACGGCGAGTTCGCCGCGTTCCAGACCTTCCTGCATGATCTCGCGGATAATGTCGCTTAGCATCGTATCGAAACGCCCAAACGCCTCCTGCATCCGATCCAGCAAGAAATCGGGCGGGAACAATAAGTACCGGAAGGCAAATACAGCAAGCTCCCGCTTGTTCCGGTGAAAATCGTATTGGCGAACCAGCAGCGCATGCAGTTTTTTCTCCGTGCTCATGCCTTTGCTCGTTTCTGCCATCGCTTGGATATATTCGTTATAGACGCTCATCGATTCTTCGAAGACGGACATGAACAGATCTTCCTTGCTCTCAAAAAAGGCGTAGATCGCCGGGGTTTTGACGCCGACCTCCTTCGCAATTTCCGATAATGCCGTTCCGTCGTAGCCCTTCTGCCCGAACAACCTCAAGGCCGCTTCTTTCAGCTTCGTTCTGGTCATATCCATCCCCTTTTTCCTGTTTTAATTAACGTTAATTAAGTAGATTATACATCCTTCTGCATAAAAATCAATCCATTTCACGACACTTCTCAATTGTTTTCGAATCTTTATACGTTCAACCGTTCATGTAGGGCGATGTAACCTGGGGCACAGAGTACTCCCCATGCCAAAAAGAGG
>NZ_NQLZ01000053.1:0-32515 GCF_002276395.1 Paenibacillus sp. 7541
CCCCATTCGTGCATCATAAGCGCGCGTTCCTGCTTATATGGATTATTCGGTTACTCCGGTCTGCCTTGCGTAACGCCGTGCACATAGGTGAACCAAGGCGTATCGAGCGCTCCCTGGCCCGGGTTATAGGTGAAGAAATACTCCACCGTATCCCCGTGCTGCAGGTTGTTCACCGGATAGGTGAAGTTTCCGTTTCCGGTTGGATGCATCGCCACATTCAGCTGACCGCCGTTATTGATCTTGTAGTGCAGATCAGCAAAGGTCGCGCCGTTGACATAGAACAACAGATCATCACCAGTCCGCTTCAGGCCGCGTACCTCATCGCCGATCACGATGGTGGAAGGCGATCCGGGGCCGTCCGGATTCTGTCCGCCTCCCCCTCCGCCTTCGCCGCCTTCTTTATACACACGTACATAGTCTACTTGAAGCGTAGCCGGGATGTCGCCCGGATTTGGCGCACGGCCGCCATCGAAGGTGCCGCCGAGGGCCAGGTTCACAATGAGATAGAACGGCTGGTCGAACGGCGCGTTCGGATTGTTCGGTGCAGCAAGCGAATACCATTGTTCTCTCGTTACCTTGAAGAAGAACTTGCCATCTACATACCATTTAATGTTGTCCTCTTCCCAAACGACAGAATAGACATGGTAGTCATTGGCGATGGTCTGTCCTTCAGGGAAATGATATTCACCGGACAGATGCGTGTTTGACGGCCATTGTCCGCCGAAGTGAACCGCGCCGGTGGAGGTTCCAGGCAGACGTCCTCTTGCTTCCATGATGTCAATTTCACCGGAGGATGCCCATGTGCCGTAGACATTGTCCTGCGGAAGCATCCAGAATGCCGGCCAGACCCCGTTGCCTGTCGGCAGCTTCGCGCGGAAGTCCACGCGGCCATACTGCAGGGTGAATTTATCCTTGGTGTTAATTTTGCCGGAGGAGTATGGTGCCACTCGGCCCGGGTCTTGAGGGAACGTTTTTGGATCTTCCAGGGCCCGGATATTTAGGTTACCACCTTGTACGAAAATATTTTGGGTGCTGTCCGTGTAATGCTGCAGCTCTGCATTACCCCAGCCCCATGTGTTCGGATCGTCATTGAGATAATACCCGACCTCATAATTCCATTTGCTATGGTCAAGCTGGGTTCCGTTAAATTCATCGTGCCAGATCAGGGTCATACCTTCAATATTCGGGTTGTCCGGCGTGCTGAGCGGAATGTCCTCCTGATCGCTTACGTCTGGACGAGGCGCGTTCGGATTGCCGATAAACGTGTAATAGACATAGTTATCGCCAATATTCCCGCCAGCCTGCCCGTTCAGCGGATAGCCGATGCGGATCTGCATGTCTTCCTGAATCGGCTGGAACCACAGGCCGTAGATATAGTCGGACCAGTAGCCCCACTGATTCGCATCGGACATGTTGTTGTAGCCGTTAGCAGAGTAAGAGAAGCCGCTTTGCGCGGAGTCGCTCAAGTCCACCCATTGTCCGTTTCTGTTGATCTGGTATACAAAATTTCCAAGCTCGGATGCAATTGGCGCACCGCCGTCAATTTTAGGCAGCGGAATACCGATTGCACCGCTGTTATCTGCCGTAAAGGTTGTGCCTTCATATGGAGTAATCATGTATGAATTCCTCACCGGTTCATTAAAGATGATGGTATAGATGACATTGGCCGAAGAGGTTTTCGACTCAAGCTTCACATGGATCGATTCGGTGACCGTGAACCAGTAACCGCCGCCGCCATCGGTGAATTGACCGAAGTTGCGGTCATAGATCCAGCCGCTGGCCGCATTGTTGTCGATATCAATCCATTCGCTGCTGTTGACAGGCTTGACGTACACCTTCAGATCATCGGCTACAGCCTCATAAGGAATGGCCGGATCGTTGTTGAAGATCGGATAGGTGAAACCGGCGCCGCCTGTAAAGCCTGCTGTGATCTCCGGTCCTTGTGTAGGCGTCATCGCCGTAATGGTCGTTCTGTTGATGTTCTGGAATTGAAGCGTGTAATTCAGCGTCACGCCATTCGCTTTGGAGAACAGCTGAATCTCTGTCGTTTCAGAGATAGTAAACCAGTAGCCGTTGAAGCCGCCATCGCTCCAGTGGCCCCAGTTCTGGTTATAGACAAAGCGGCTTACGCTGTCGATATCGATCCAATTGCCGCCGACTCTCACATTGACGCCTAAATCCTGGATAACATCCTGCAGCGTGGCAGAGCCTCCGTTGAATATAGGCATGACAAATCCGTAGCTAGCCTGACCAACCCCGGATTTGGAAATGACAGGCCCGTCTGCTGGCGAAAAGTAATCCATAGAGGTAATGGTGGTTGCCGCTGCCTGAGCCTTCGATGCCGGCAACAGACCTACGCTGGCCACCATGACTACCGCTAAGAACAAACACCACACTTTTGACACCAAACGCTTCTCCGAAGAGTAAGATCGCCTCATAAATACCCTCCCTAAATAAAATAATAGTAGATGTCCTGGCTGAAAGGTCTCATAGGAAAACGCTTACACCAGAAACATCTTTATTCTATCGATAACGTCATCAGATGGATAGGTGCCATTTTTTTGGTTAGGTCCCATTATTTCGGGTCGTAAAACACAAGTCCACCATTGCCAAGACCTTGGACGTATGATAATTTTCGTGTATACGAGTAGAAAGGTGTAAGAGGGATCATCCACGCTGAAAGGAAATAGTACATTATGCCTAAAACCATTGTAGAGAAGCTGAATTTGCAAAAGTATCAGAAGACAGCCGTGTTGAATACGCCGGCAGGCGAGGAGAGTCTGGCTGAGCTGTCGGATGCGGATCACGAGCTAATCCAGGAGCAATACGACCTGATTTTTGCCTTCGTGCTGGATATGAATGCCTTTCAGCAGCTTATCGGGACCATCATCGCCGGGAATCGATTGCGTGAGGGCGGTCTCTTATATGCCGCCTATCCTAAAAAAGGAAACCGAGTATACCCGACTTATATTCACCGGGATTCGCTATTTGAGGGGGTTGGGGCGGACGAAGATGGCTATATCGGGACAAGCAGTCTCAAATTCAATCGCATGGTGGGGATGAACGAGGTATTTACGGTGGTAGGCTTTAAAAATGAAAGAAAAAAGGCCGTCTCGGGATCTGCGAAGCCAAGTCAAAGCGTGGATGATTACGTTTCCTTCATCCCGCAAATCGAAGAGGATTTGAGCGGTGCGCCGGCGGAGCTCGCGTTCTATCGTTCGCTTACGCCAGGGTATCGCAAGGATTGGGCCCGTTATGTATACAGCGCGATCCAGGAGCAGACGAGAGCGAAGCGCAGAGAAGAAATGATCGCTGTTCTGGCTCAAGGCTATAAAAGTATGGATCTTTATCGGCGGGGAAAAAGGTAACGCTGTTCGGCCAGGCAGGTTGTACAGTTTTTGTACAGAAGCGGTTGTTACAATGTGCTGGGACTCTATTCCCTCTAATAAATCATGAATGACCAAGATATAGGCGTCCTGTTGGAATGGAGGTAGACGGCTTGAACTGGCGAAGTGGACGCAAAGCGGTGTGGATAGGGCTATGCATATTGCTGGGGGCGGCTCTCGGAATCGGAGGCTGGCTGACCCGGGCGGGGGGAGAAAATCTGACGAAGCGTTTTATCATGACCCATATGACGAATCCGAACGGCACGTTGGCCACGTATTTACAAGGGGCCGATTCTGTCGTGCCTGAGCTGGCGGCTGGGCGAGAAGCGCTGTCCGAGTCCCTTGGGTTCTGGATGCAGGCGGCGCTGGCAAGTGATGATCTTGCCGAGTTTGAGAGAAGCTATGAACAGCTGGTCCAATACTTTATTGCCTCCGAGCCCCGCTACATTGCATGGAAGCTCAGCGGTGAGGGCGAGGCGCAAGTAAGCACGAATGCGCTTGGGGATGATTTGCGGATTATCGGGGCTTTGCTGGAAGGTGCCCGCAAGTGGGAGGAGCATCCTGAATGGATAGAGACAGCCCGCCAGCTTACGAATACATTATTAAGCCGCTCCGAGAAGAACGGCTACCTGGTGGATTTCTACGATTTTGCCAGAGCGGAAGCGCCGGACACGCTGAGTCTCGCTTATGTGGACTTGCCGGTGCTGGAAGCTCTTATGCAAGCGGGTCTGCTGGATAAGGAAGCGTACGGCCGATACCATGCGCTGCTGCAGGACATGCCGGATGACGGTGTATTTTTCCCCAAGTCCTATAACGTGGTGAGCGGGGAATACACTTATGTGTCCGAGGTGAACATGATTGATCAGCTGCTGGTGGCGATCTATGCGGGTGAAACGACAAAAGCGCAGTCGCTGCATTCGTTTCTGAAGCGGGAGTATGAACAGACCGGAATGGTCGCGGGACAGTATCGGCGGGCTGACCGGACAGCGGCGGTGGACTACGAATCCTCATCGGTGTATGGCCTGGCGATCGTATACTCGCTTCAGCAGGGAGACCCGGTGTTCGCTAACAAGCTGTATGAACAGATGCAGAGACTCAGGGGGCAGGATGAACGTTATCCCGGAGGGTATGTGTTTGAGGGAAATACGCATATTTTTGATAACTTGCTTCCTTTATTAGGGGAGTATGCAATTCGTAGGGGTGGACATGGAAAATAAAAAACTGATTCAGCGGATGGTGTGGGGCTACGTTCTGCTGCTTGCTTTGGCCATTGCAGGAAACGCTGGTTTATATCCATGTATTCATAAACCAGTCTTTCACCTGGATGGAGCTCGTGTTCGCCATAGGCTGCCTGGCTGCTCTGCTGCTCGGATTTCTGGCTCCTGCCGGCTTCTCGGCTGTGGTTACGTTCATATATATTGTTGCTTATTTTGTATGGCTGGCCACCTATGCCGAGGTGAACGTGTTATCCTTCTCCTTGCTGTGGCAGATCCCGGCCAATGTGGCTGCAGCGGCATTCATCAAGGCGGGGCTCGTTCGCAATAAACGGATGATGGAGAGGCTGGAGGAGCTTCAGCACAAACACCCGGAAGTTGACCTGGCGACGTTGCTGGGCAACAAGGAAGCTTTTAAAGAAACGCTGGTCAAGCAGTCGAATCTGGCCCATCGTTATTCGGAGACGTATAACTTTTGCCTGGCCATGTTCAAAATCGAATTTCTCCCGATGGTGCAAGAAGCGCTCGGCTCCCAAGGGTATGCCCGGCTGCTCGCGTCCTTGTCGGAAGCGATCCGGAAGCAAATTCGGTATGAAGATTACAAATTTGCCCTGGACGAGGGCAGGTTCATTGTGCTGCTGCCGATGACCAACCAGGCCTACCTAAAGGCGCTGACAGACCGGATCAAAAATGCCTTGATGGATATTCCGTTTCAGGACCGGAATGGCCGGGAGCTGAAGCTGGTGATCCGCGCCGGGGCGCTTGTGTTTGCCATTGTGCGGCGCTGGCGCTGCTCATCGCTACACTGACCTTCCGGGTTCGTGTCCATCGTAGATATGACCGGAGGAAGAACAGTGGCTGATCTCTTATTGGTTTTTTGCATACTGAGTATCTGGGCGGCGGTATTTCAGTCCATCGTCATTATGGGAGGGGCGGTCCGGTTCATTTTCAGACAGAGCCGCAAGGAGTGGGATATTCCGTCTCAGGACGAAATGGAGCATTTCCCCAAGGTGACCGTCCTCGTCCCTGCACATAATGAGGAGCTGGTGATCGCGGCTACGGCAGAGCATATTCTGCGGCTGAATTATCCGAAGGATAAAGTGCAGCTGATTGTCATTGCCGACAATTGCAGTGACCGCACGGCAGCGAAGCTCAAGGAGCTGAAGCAGAGGGAAGCCTACCGCGACCGGGACTTCATGATATTCGAACGCACGGGAACCGGCGGCAAGTCGGGAGCGCTGAACGATGCGCTCTTGCATGCCAAGCATGAGTGGGTATGCGTGTTTGATGCGGATGCGGCGCCGGAGCGGAACGCGCTGTATTTTTTGATTGAAAAAGCGCTGGAGGACCCGGACAGATACGGGGCGGTTTTTGGAAGGAACAAGGCGAGGAACCGCGGGCAAAATTTTCTCTCCAAATGCATCAATCTGGAACTCGTTACCGCACAGCGTATTTACCATACCGGGCTATGGGAGCTGTTCAAGCTGGGGACGATCCCCGGCACGAACTTTATTGTGAAGACGGAGCTGATCCGTGAAATCGGCGGCTGGGACACGGAGGCGATCACCGAGGATACGGCGATTTCCTTCGAGATTATGACGAGAGGTCAGCTGATCGCGCTGGCGCCTCAGGCGGAAGCCTATCAGCAGGAGCCGGAGCAGCTCAGCGTGTACCTGAAGCAGCGGGAGCGCTGGGCGAAAGGGAACTTTGCGGTTGTGATGGAGATTATCCACCATCTGTTTGGACGCTCAAGCTGGCGCATTAAGCTGCAGGTGCTGTATTATGCGGCGAGCTACTTCTGGTATCTGCTGTCCATTATCATCTCGGATATCATTATTGTCGTCAATCTCGTGTACTGGGGGATCTCGCTGTTTCATCCAGAAGTGGTATCCCCGTTCCAGTTCGCCGACGATCTGTATATTTACCTGATGATCGCCTGGGGGTTGATGTACTACCTCTTCGTATTACAGATCAATCTCGCGCTGGCGACGGATATCGGACAAAGCACGACGCAAAACTTTATTCTCTCCTGCTTGTCCTATTTCACATATGCCCAGCTGTTTGTGCTGGTGTCCATACGCGCGTTCTGTTCCCTGTTGATTGATAAGGTGACAGGGCGAAAAGTGAAATGGTACAAAACGCAGCGCTTCGGCTAATAGTAGAGCTCATACGAGGCTCATGAGAGCCGCCCGATTTGCATCCACGTCGACTGCGCGCGCGAGAACAGCCTGTGAATATAATAGCTCAGGCTTGGCGAATCATGATAACCGTAGGACATCAGCGCCTTGGTATCCATGAAGCGCGCCTCGGTTGTAGGACTGCCCATGACAACGGAAATAAGCCGCTTCCCGTCTCTGGCCGCCGTTCCGGTAAAGCAATATCCGGCTGCGGCGGTATAACCGGTTTTCAGCCCGTCCAGTCCTTGGACGTGGTAGGACGGGTTCGTTGAATGCAGCATGTCGTTGGTGCTGAACACCGAAAGATCCCTGAACTCCAGCTCATACGCCTGGACCGCGCTGTAGTCGAGAATTTCCGGGAAATCGTTCACAAGATGGAAGGCAAGCGCCGCGACATCGGCGGCTGTCATCATCGTATTGCGCCCGGTTGCTTCCTCCGTGAGCCCGGTGGCATTCACAAATTGGGTGTAGCTGGACAGACCCAGCTCCCGGGCTTTGTTGTTCATCATGCGCACGAATTCAGTCTCGCTGCCGGCAATATGCTCGGCCAAGGCGACGGCGGCATTGTTGGCGGAGGGCAGGGCCATCCCGATGAACAGATCACGCACACGGAGCTGGTCCCCTGCCTGAATGGCGATGGAGGCACCGGTCGTGTGGGCTGCCTTACGGCTGACAGTCACATGCTCCTCCCACGTCAGGGCTCCGTTTCGGATATGCTCCAGGACGAGATATTCCGTCATCATCTTGGACATGCTCGCCACAGGATATGGCGTGTCTGTATCCTTGGCGTAGATCACTTCACCTGAGCGGGCATCGATCAGAATCGCAGCTCTTGCCGATACTTCAGGTCTCTTGCCGTATGTATGCCAGATAAGCAGGAACAGGGCAATGGCCAGGCAGACAAACAGCAGAAACAGCTGCCCCTCTCTGATTTTTCTCGTGCGTCGGGTTCTTTTCTTCATCGATCTTTGCTCCTATCCATACATGATTAAGGTCATTGTAATGGAGCGGATTAAAGAATCCGGAAGAAAATTCTAAAGAAATATAAAGATTGTTACGACTGCTTGTTCAGAAGCTGCAACTGGACGGTGAAGCAGGTCTTTTCACTGCTGCTGGACACGTCAATGGTGCCTTGATGCAGCTCGATAATATCTTTGGCAATGGCCAGTCCGAGCCCCGAACCGCCGGTTTCGGCCGATCTGGACTTCTCCACCCGGTAGAAGCGGTCAAAAATATGAGGCAGGTCGATCGCAGGAATCGGATCGCCGTAGTTCACAATGTCGATGATCAAGGTATCATCCTCATCCTTCAGAAAAATATCCAGGTATTTACCGTCTTTGCCGTAATGAATCGCATTGGAGAACAGATTCTCGAATACGCGCGCCAGTTTGTTGCTGTCACCGAGTACATATTTCTCCTCCGTCGAGTAAAATTGTCGGCATTCCACCCCGCTGCGCTCCAGCTCCAGGCGAAACTGCTGCTCCATCTGGCTGAGCATCTCCACCATATTGATCGGAATTTTCTCGAGGGATACGGTTTTGTTCCTCAATTTCGTGTATTCGAACAGATCATGAATCAGGTTGTTAAGCGCAGAAGCCCTGGCATATACAATTTGAGTATAGTAGCGGAGCTCGACCTCGTCCTTGTACTTGTCATTTTCAATCAGCGACAGGTAGCCCAGAATGGACGTCATCGGCGTTCGCAGGTCATGGGAGACGTTGGTGATCAGCTCGTTCTTGGTCATCTCCGCCTGCAGCTCCTCCTTCATCGATTGCTTCAGGCGATCGACAACGATCATGATATGGTCGGATAACAGGGCCAGGTCCTGGAAGGGCATCTCTTTCAGCCTGTCGTTAAAATTCCCCTCGGCAATAAACGCCACATCCTGGATCAACCGTGAGACACAGCGATCGTAGTAGGCTCTTCTTTCCCTGCGGTAGAACAGGTACAGGTACAAGAGCGTAAGCATCATCCATAGCACGAGATAGACCACGGGCTCTACCACCTGCAGCAATCGGTCCCACTTGCGGGGGCCAACGATATCTATAAAAGCATTTCTCGTATTGGTGAATACGAGGGAGTTGTATAAGATACTGGTGATGATATTCTCCAATAAGAGAAATGTCAGCATAGCCAGCCCTCCGGCCAGCACGATCAGGAATATTATTCTCCATCTCGGAAGGTCGCGCAGCAACCCCAGCAGTTGTTTATTCAATTTTATATCCCACTCCCCACACAGTATGAATGATCGACAAGCCGTTCATGGCAGACTCCAGCTTCTCCCTCAGGTTGCTTATGTGCACCATGACGGTCTTGGTGGACGCTGGTCCAGGCTCTTTCCATACCAATTCAAAGATCTCCTCCGAGCTGAACACCCGGCCGGGATGTGATGCCAGTAAATGCAAAATGCCAAACTCCAGCGAGGTCAGCTTGATCGTCTGCCCATCGACCTTGACGGTATGGGTCTTCTTGTTGATGGCCACATTGTGAACGACAATTTCGTCCTCTGAGCTGCTCACCGGCTTCGGATAGGCCCGCCGCAACAAAGCCTTCACCCGGACCACCAGCTCGAGCGGGTTGAACGGTTTGACCATGTAGTCATCGGCCCCGGTCATAAGGCCGTGGATCTTGTCCATATCCTCGGCTTTGGCGCTCAGCATTAGGATGGGGACGTTGCTCGTTTTGCGAATATGCTTGCAGACTTCAATCCCATCCACGTTCGGCATCATGACATCCAGCACGATCAGATCAATAGGGTGCCGGGCAAATTGGGACAAGGCATGCTCGCCGTCCTTGGCTGTATGAAGAGTATAGCCTTCGTTGGCCAGGTATAATTCGATCAGCTCCAGAATTTTATCATCATCGTCTACGATTAGAATATCGGTCATGACTCATTCAATCCTCCACTTGGTATGCCGCAAAGGCGGATATCCCCGCGCTTGCCTGTCATCACATCAGTATGCACGGGAATTTATTTTATCTTAACACGGATTGTAAAGAAGAGAGATTCGAGGGTTCAAGGGAGGCGGCCTTCGGAGAAAAGAAGATAGGCTGTAGTCCGCGGAGGGGATGTTGTGATAAGCTCTCCTTATACGCGATGAGAGAACGGCGTGCTCGGTTTCACGGATGCGAGGCATCCTGCACAAATGACCACAGACGGGAGTAGAAGAACACGATGAGCAAATGGAAATTGGCTGTTATTGGCCTTGGGCATATGGGCAAGCATATGATTCATCGCTTGCTGCCACAGTTTACGGACAAGATCGAACTGGTGGCGTTATGCGACAATGACGAAGCAAGTTTGCGGCGCGAAGCAGAAGCGGCTGGAGGGAGCGCCCCTGCGCTATACACAGACTATCGGCTGCTGCTGGAAGAGATTCCGCTCGATCTGGTCTATATCGCGGTTCCGCCATCCCTGCACTACGATGTGGCGCGGATCGCTTTTGAGAAGGGGATTCACGTCTTCTGCGAGAAGCCGCTGGCCAACAGCCTAGCGGAGGCGAAGCGACTGCTGGAGCTGGCTGAGCAGGCACGGGTGAATCATGTGATTCACTTCTCGCTTCCGCTCGATCCGGCTGTACAGAAGCTGCAATCGCTCGTTCAGGAACGGGCCATCGGGAGCATTCAGCGTATGGAGCTCTACCTGGAGTTTCCGCAGTGGCCAAGAGCCTGGCAGCAGAATGCCTGGATTACGTCCCGGCATGAGGGCGGGTATTTGCTGGAAGTGGGCATCCACTGGATCAATATGATTCAGCAGGTGTTCGGCCCAATAACCCATGTTCAGAGCGAGGTCGAGTTTCCGGCGGATTCGAAACAATGCGAGAGCACCGTCAAGGCAACGATGCGACTGCATCATGGCGTGGATATCCAGGTGTCGGGTACGGATCATCGTGAAGGGGAAGAGCGTGTCTCCCTGGTCGTTCACGGGGACGAGGGGACAATAGCGCTGGAGAACTGGCGCCATCTGTTCAAGGGCGGTAAGGGAGAAGAATTACAGCCTGTACCGGCCGAGGCGGAGGAGAGCAAGCTGCCCATCTTGAAGCAGATTCTTCGGATATTGGACGGGGAGCCGGGCCAGGTCTATGATTTCTATGATGGATATAACGCCCAGGTGGTACTGGAAGCATTGCGCAAACCGGGGGAAGGCTTCACGGACTTGAGACCGCTGCTGCAGTCCAAGTGACGGATTTGACGATCTCGGGTCCGGATGGAAATTGTCCTCCGACTCAAGGTTATCGGGATGACATCGGGTGATTTGTATGCATGGTCGTACAAATCACCTTTTATTCGTTGAACTGGGCCGTCTTGTACAACAAATCGTATAAGTCATCCTGAGGCGAAGCATGCCGCGATCCTTTCTGTCTGAGCTGTAATCCGTGCGACCTCATGGCTTATAAAGAGGATGCAGATGCTCCCAGCAGGCTCTTCCTCTTGATCCCCTTTACGAGGGATTAATTTCCTTATAGATATCGTTTATAATGTAGGAGATTGTGGAAGAGAGCTTAGGCTAGCAAAATAATAGGGGTGAATGCGTTTGAAAAACAACAGTTCAAAAAGAATGGCGAGTTTTCTGATCTTATTTCTTGTATGTCATATTGCACTATTTCAACCAGTAGGTATGTCGGCTGCAGGGTCAGAATTCACGCAGTCCAGCACTCCAATAAGCTTAAGCTCCAGTACTGAACGGACCGTGGACTACATTCATAATCAGGATGGGTTTAGTTATAGCGGACTTATTCCGGCTCAACCGCTAGGCACAGAGATTGAAATGACGGGCTATCAGGATTGGCCGAGCGGTTTTACCAAAGATGGTTATGCCTTTGCTGGCGGGGTCTTTGACGGTCAGAGCATTTGGATGCTTCCTTTCAATGTCGATCAGGTTGTGAAAGTGGATAGCGTGACCGGCCAGATGACGGGGTACAACGACTGGCCTGCGAATCTTGATCTAGGGGGGAGCTACGGGGGCTTCTTCGTCGGGTCATTCAAGGGCGGGGCGTTTGACGGTGAGAACATCTGGATGGTCCCTTATAATGCCAGTCAGGTTGTTAAGGTGAACAAAGCAACGGGTGAGATGAGCGGCTATGAGAACTGGCCCGTGGGATTTACTAAAGGAGAAAATGCATTTTCAGGCGGGATCTATGCTGGATCAAGTCTGTGGCTTATTCCTGCGTCAGCTGATCGCGTTATCGAACTGAATACGGAAACGGGTGAGATGACCGGTTATGACGCTTGGCCCGCCGGATTTATGAAAAATCAGTATTCCTTTACGGGCGGTGTATATGACGGTCGAAATATTTGGCTGATTCCATACAATGCAGACCGGATTGTGAAGCTGGACACGGAAACAGGCGAGATGACAGACTATGACGCTTGGCCGGCCGGATTTACGAAGAATCCGTATGCCTTTGCGGGTGGTGTGTATGACGGTCAGAACGTTTGGCTGGTTCCTCTTAACGCTTTGCAGGTGTTGAAAGTCAATACGCTGACAGGGGAGATGACTAGCTACGACTTGCCTAGGGATGCTTGGCAAGGAGCCGGTGGGAGCATCTTTCAAGGTGGCGTGTATGATGGTCAAAGCATCTGGCTCCTTCCCTATTCGGATGGGATTGGGGTCGTGCGAATTGATAAAACGACAGGCGAAATGGCAACCTACAAGAATTGGCCAAGCGGCTTCTCAAAGGGGTTAGCTGCTTTTAATAGTGGTGTATTTGACGGCCAGAATATCTGGATGATCCCTTATAGTGCTGACCGTATCATCAAACTATTTTCGCTGACGTATACCATAGAGGAGATCCAGGATCAGCAAATGACTCCGCTAACGGTAGGGTATGAGCCGGGGACACCGGAAATCAAGACCATGACGATCACAAGGAATGGAACAGGGGAGTTAACAAGCCTTGCGGTGGCCTTAAGTGGAGCGGATGCTGATGCGTTTGAGATTAGCCAGCCCGCAGCTACAGCATTAAATCATGCAGCAGCGTCAACGACCTTTACCATTCAGGCGAAGGATGGACTGGCGCCAGGTACATACACAGGCTTAGTGACGGTCTCGGCCGACCATATGGAGGACGTTACCTTTACCATAACGCAAGTGGTTGCCGGAGTGTACGATAGTGTGATAAGTCCCGTAATGGCAAGTTTTGACAAAAATGTGACCTCTGCAACGTATGCCGATATAACAACAGAAGTAACATGGAAGGGAAATACGTTACTTGCGATAGAAAATGAGGGAGTGGCGCTGGTTCCTGATATAGATTATACGCTGGCAGATAACCTCGTAACGATCAAAAAGGAATACTTAGCCGGTCTGCCTCTAGGCGCCACGAGTCTGACGTTTACCTTTAGTGCAGGGGAGCCGCAGACACTGGTTATCACGGTCAGTGACTCGACACCCGTTATTGACGATGTCCCTGACAATGACGGTCCAAACGACGGTTCAAACGGTGGTCCAAGCGGCGGTTCAAATGGGGGCGCAACTGGCGGTACAAATGACGGCAGGGGGAGTAGCATGCCTCCAAATACCCACCTGATTTCGAAGGCTGGGGCAACCATTTCTTTTCAGGGGGGCCAGATTGTAATTCCTGAGGGAGCTTGGAACACATCCTTTTACCTTACGATTAACCGGCTGCGCAGCACAGAGGTTCTGGCTCTGGCCGATACACTCTCTTTAACAGGGAAAGAGCGGTTTGTTAGTGAAGTCATCGAGCTTAAAAAAGATCAAGCAGGGAAGTTTCATAAGGAAGTTACCCTACATTTGGAGTTAACAGAGGATGAGGATTTTGTTAATAGGGAAGGCATGAACGTGTCCCTTTACGGGTTGGACGAAGCAAATCAGGAATGGGTCGAGCTCAATAACGTTAAAGTGGACGAGGAGAAGCATAGCATCAGCGGAACGGTCGACCATTTTACTAAATTTGCGGCGATCGCCTCACAAGAGGAAGAGAAAGAAGCACCCGTACCTGTACCTGCTGTTCATTTATCCGATATTAGCGGACACTGGGCCGAGGAGAGCATCCATCGTCTGGTAGCTATGGGGGCCATTAGCGGTTATCCGGATGGAACCTTTCAACCGAATCAGCCCGTGACAAGATCAGAGTTCGTGACCATCTTGGTGCGAGCGTTTCAGCTTAACCTAGAAGATGGACTTACGGCTTCGCCTCCTTTTGAAGATGTACAAGCGCATTGGGCGATTGAAGCGATCTCCGCCGCTTACGCTCACGATATCATTCAGGGCTATAGCAATACTTCCTTTGGTCCAGAGGATCGGATGACGCGCGAGCAGATGGCGGTTATGATCGGTAAGCTGCTGGGATTAGAAGCGACCACGTTCAACTCCATATTCGTGGATCAGGGGGCCATATCTGATTGGGCTAATCCAAGAGTGATGGCCGTAGTACAGCGCGGGATCATGAACGGGTATTCGAACCAGGCGTTTAGACCGGAAGCTTATGCTACAAGAGCGGAGGTCGCGGCTGTTATCCTTCGAGCTTTGGAGATAAAATAAGCATAATTCGCAGACGTGAGCGCTATGCGATCGAGCAGCCCTGTCATGCGGATTTAAGAAAAAGAAACCTATCCTTGGTAAAATGGCGGATTACCCAGCCACTAACCGAACAGGACAGGTTTCTTTTTTGTGCAGCTACCCGCGGATTCACGTTTCTGCTTATGAATCTTTGCGGAGAATACCCCGCCAAATCACGTCATTCGTGTCAACAACGCCGCCATTCCACCCGCATCTACTGGCGCTGCAGCGTGCGCATGAAAGCTTCGAGATTGCTGTGCAGGAAGCCAGTGTCCATCTCCATGCCGGTCATGCGGGCTTGAACGTCCCGCACAAAGCTCGTCAAGTCGCTGGTTGAAGTGCGGTCGAACCGGCCGGGGCCCGTGCTTCTCTGAAGCTCCTTCATCTGGTCGGCGGCGGCTTGTCGATATTCCGTTACCCAGTCCTCGCGCGCAGCCACCTTCCGGGCAAAGGTATCCAAGATGCTGCCCCAGTCGCCTCCGGTGGCTATCGCCTCCTGAAGCTGGGTCATGGTGTCCGGCTCGAATCGGCGCATCATCTCGCCCAGGTCGACATAATCATCAGGAGCGCCGACCGGTCTCTGTGCCGGAGTGTCATAACGGATGACATTGGTGTCAGGATCGACGGTGCCCGTGTTAGAGATCGCTGCGATGAGACGCATCGTATCCATCCATTGTGCAGCCGCATCCTTGTCCATGTAGTTGTCAGCTATGAATTGAGCCTGAGCAAGACCGAGCTCCACAAGTGCAGCCCGCTTATCCGTGTCTGTCTCGTTGGTGATGAAATTGGATTGAATAATGCCGTAAGCAGCCTCGCTTACCTGTGCCGGCTGATCCTGCAGCAGCTGCTTCAGCGAATCATGAATTTGAGCCGTTCCAAAATAAACAGCCGAATGATGCACAATAGCGGAATCGGCCAGCTGACGCGCACCGGGACTGATCTCGACCGAGTCCTTGTCATGCGGCCGCACGGGAGGCGCATCGGTCACTAACGCAAGCCGGTCGGGATGTGATTTGCGGGATGTGTAGAGATTCATGATGGTGTGTGGAGCATTTCCATTTACGTTCATCGTTATCTCACCCTATTACCTTCAATATTTACCTCTTATATCCATTTATATCGGACAAGTGAGCCGACATTTGAATATCCGCGGAAGAAAAAAAGCGGCCAGCTTGGCCGCTTGCAAGGAAATTCACGTTCGGGCAT
Source organism: Paenibacillus sp. 7541 (assembly GCF_002276395.1). Classification (NCBI taxonomy): domain Bacteria; kingdom Bacillati; phylum Bacillota; class Bacilli; order Caryophanales; family Paenibacillaceae; genus Paenibacillus; species Paenibacillus sp. 7541. The sequence goes on from NZ_NQLZ01000053.1 coordinate 15,506, forward strand.
CATTACCCGCGGATGCTATAGGCAAAATGATATACGCGATCAATGGTATTCACGCTAGGCCGATCGGTCACTCTGGCCAGTACGCCGCAAAGATCAAAGTAGTGGGTGAAATTAATCGCTCCCGGCAAGAACTGGCTGAGGCTGGCGGTGGGAGACGGGAGAGATAGCGTAATGCTGAATTCCCCGCGGCTGTTGGTTGTAACAGTTCCGCTCCGATATCGATTGCCGCTGCCCTCGGTCCAATAGCTGTTCTCCCAGATCACTTCCACCTCTGCATTGGCTACAGCATAGTTATCGGACGTGGCCACCACGCCGTTGACTGTGAAGCTGTTTCCGGTAATCCGGTAGAATCGCCCGTAAGCATAGCTTGGATAATCGTTCGGACCGCCATTTGAGTTGTAACCGGTGATCACAATGCGGTCAGCCCGGAGAATCGGCTGTACATGGAGTGTGTAATTGGTATCGGAATAGCTGTTGGTTGTATACACCCGAAGGTAATAAGTGCCGGTACCTACAGCGGCTTTGTCAGTGTCGGAAGAGATCCGTGTCATGCGATTGCCGCTTAAGGCGCCGTACAGCTCCGCTTTGTAGCCGGCCGCGACAGAGGCCTGGTCCAGACTGATCTGGAATGCGTCATAATTGCGACTGGCTGGAACGGTGATTGCGTACCAATCCTGGTCCACTTCGGAGTTAATGGAGCGGCTGACAATGCTGGAACCTCCAAGCGCCACGGTGAACGGGTAAGCACGGAAAGCATTCTCATCCGTCTCGAACGGGTCATAGGTTGAACTCGTGGAGACCGTTAAATAGAACGGCTCGTTGATGCTTGCTCCGACCGCTCCATATACCTCCATCAGGTAGGCTTTAGGGGCGGAGGTCGTGTTCTTGGTGCCGACGTTCTCGGACAACGTTCTGGAGCCGTCGGCATAGTTGTTCAGATGGGTTCCATAGATGGAATAATCAATAGGATTGGGGTTCAAATCACCGGTAGACATATCGAATTCATAAAGGTACAGATCGTAGTCGAGCTGTGCGAGTGCGGGGCTGTCAAGCTGAACCTGCAGGATATCTCCGGGATTTACGTAAAACGGGTATAAAAAGGCGGAGGTTCCTTCCTGCTGGATATAACCGATGTATGTAGAAGTCTCTGCCGAGGTGCTGATCGATTGCGGTGAGGCGTTCATTTCATGGGCGGATGATTTCGATTTTGTTGTGATCGACTTCAGTGTTGCAGATAGGTCCGTTTGATGCTGCTTCAATTTCGCAGTATCCATCTCTGACTTGCTCTGGACAAGCTCGGTGATCACTTCTTCACTGGGCTGTAGTACCTCCGGTGGCGCGGCCGCCTCAAGATCTTCGCCGGTAATGACCGGGCCTTCCGGCAGGGGATCAGCAAATACCTGAAAGCTAAAGACGTGGATAACGAGTAGAATCATGGCCATGGTGAGGGAGAGTTTCTTTTTCATCAATTAGAACTCCTTTCAACCATCTAGAATATTTTAAATACAATTCCAGTATATTCTAAATATGATAGTTTGTTAAGGAGTTTCATAGATTGTTACATATATAGTCGTATTTCAACTATAACCATAAGCGGAACCTCTCTTGTAGCTGATGCGACATGTTCTGGTGGTAGTCCTTATCACGTAGATAGAGGCCGGTCTAAAGGGAATCCCGCAAGCGGCGAATGTCCCGAATTGGCGGCTGGCCGTACATGCGGGCATACTCGCGGCTGAATTGGGAGGGGCTTTCATACCCGACTTCGAAGGCAGCATCAGAAGCGTCCATCGAGGAAGAGAGAAGCAGGCGGCGCGCCTCTTGCAGGCGCAGCTGTTTCTGGTATCGGAGCGGGCTCATGCCTGTCACTTCGTTGAAAACTTCATAGAACGACGACTTGCTCATGGCCGCTTCTGCAGCCAGGTCGTCGATGCATAGCCGCTTCGCGAAGTTTCGGTTAAGCTGTTCGAGAACGCTCGCGATGCGCTGAGCATGACTGCCGATAAGAGCAAACTGCCTCATGCTGCCGCTTTGGTCGCTCTGAAGGATGCGGTAGATGATCTCGCGGATGATCATCGGGGCAAGAACCGGGATATCCTGCGGAGCATCAAGCAACCGGACAAGCCTTATAACCGCGTCGCTCAGCCCATCGTTCATCCGGCTGATGACCAGGCCACGCCGGGCCCCGGGTTCGGCGGGCGCCGATAATCCAGCCGTTTGGATGACATCCAGCAAACCGCGACGATCCAGCTGTAGCTGGAGGCATAGATAAGGGGCTTCCGGGGAGGCCTCAATCACTTGTCCGACAATCGGCAGATGAACTGAAGCCGTCAAATAACTGGACGGGTCGTAGCGGTAGCTCTCCTCCCCCAGCATCGCGATCTTGGCGCCTTGGGCTACGATGCAGAGCGATGGTTCGTATACAGAGTGCACAGGCTCCGACACCTGCGAAGACCGGATGATCCGCAACGACGGGATCGTGGTTTCATGGGTACCGTCAGCAGCTGCGTATCGCTTCATCGCTTCAACGAGCTCCGCACTTGGGCCCGGCAGGTTATCATCCATCATTCATGCCCTCCGTTCCTGTTAGTCTACTCCTACCATTGTATGAATTTCCGGAAGATTAGGCAAACGGGGTGTAATATCCGGCTACCGCTGGTCTTCCTGCAGGCGTCATAATGAGTGTGTAAGTGATGTATGAGGTGAAGGGAGAGGGAAGAATGGGCAATCACGATCATCATCCGTACCCGCATCCGTATGTCGGCATGTGGGTCACTAGAGACGGATTCATACGGCATGAATTGCTGCCGAACGGACGCTATGACGAAGCGCGCGGCACCCGCCAAAGCGCTTATCAGGGCCGCTACACGATAGACGGGGACCATATCGAGTATGTGGATGATACGGGCTTTACGGCCGACGGGGATTTTCGGGAGGGTGTTCTGTATCACGCCGGCATGGTGCTCTATCGCGAAGAACGACATGAGAATAAGGAGGCATAAGACCATGTTCCCTATAAAGGATAAAGTGATCATCATTACAGGGGCGAGCAGCGGAATTGGGGAAGCGACCGCGCGTCTGCTCGCCAGCCGCGGTGCCCATGTCGTGCTGGGGGCTCGGCGGACAGAGCGACTGAAGGTGCTGGTATCCGCTATTGAGGCGGACGGCGGCTCGGCGTTGCATCAGGCGCTTGATGTGACCGATCCCAAGCAGATGGAGGCCATCGTCGCGCTGGCCCGTAAGCAGTACGGGCGGGTCGATGTGCTTGTGAACAACGCGGGAGTGATGCCATTGTCTCCGCTAGAAGCGTTGAAAATTGATGAGTGGAACCGCATGATCGACGTGAACATTCGTGGCGTCCTTCACGGTATAGCCGCAGTGCTGCCTGTTATGCAGGCTCAAGGAACCGGCCAGATCGTGAACATCGCTTCCATTGGCGCATATGAGGTATCGCCGACCGCGGCGGTTTATTGTGCAACGAAATACGCGGTGCGTGCGATCACCGAGGGGCTTCGCCTGGAAGCCGGTCCGGGCATTCGCGTGACGCTTGTGTCGCCTGGTGTTACGGAGTCCGAGCTGGCGGACAGTATATCGGATGCGGGAGCTGCCGCGCTGATGAAGGAGTACCGCCGGCATGCGATCCCGGCCTCAGCCATCGCAGGTGCGATCACCTATGCGATTGAACAGCCCGCGGATGTGGATGTGAATGAACTTGTTGTGCGGCCTGCCGCGCAGCGGGCATAACGCCTTAAGCTGTCCGCTGCCTAAGCGGCGGGAAATGCGTACTGTCTGCCGCATATGCCAGCGTAGACGAAGCCCAGCCGTGAGGCTGGGCTTTTTTTGGGGCTATCTGTATATGCCAAGTTGGGGAGATTCGGATTAGGCTCGCATCATTCCTTTCCGAACAGCCCTTTATTAATCAGATGATACAGAATTTCCGCGATTTCCCGCGGGGACTTGTCCATGTCATTGCTGAGCCAAGCCTTCATCACATGGATGCATCCGCTGATGATGAACGTGCTCATATACTCCGAAAGATCCTCATCAAGATGCCTCACGACTGTCCAGTGCTCCATAAAGTATTTATGGGCAAACGTCATGACCTTTAGCTGGAAGGAAGAATCCATTCTCTCGTTAAGCAGCGTTTGGGAGATGTCTCGCTTGGAGGCGAAATACTCCAGCAAGTTCTCGAGGAGCGGAAGGGCGTCCTCTTCATTCTCATATTGAAACTGGTTCAAATAACCGGTCAGATCGGTCATAATTTCTTCTTCAATTTGCTCCAGCAGATCATATTGATCGGCATAATGAGCATAAAAAGTAGAACGGTTGATATCGGCCAGTTCGCAAATGTCCTTCACGGTAATGGAGGATAGTGGTCTTTCCTTCAATAGCTGGATCAAGCTGTCTCTAAGCACCATCCGTGTGTATTTTTTACGCCGGTCTAATGCAGCCATATCGAGCTCCTTCTTCCGTTTATCCAACATAATTCCCGATTGTGTCGGGTAACTTACGGATTCTAATGAACTGTATGTTGAGTAAGCAACACCGTGTCGATATAATGATAGCGTGTAGATGAATAATGGGCAAGAGAGGGTGCATTAGAATAAGTATGGCAGCAAGAATTCTCAAGTATAAAAAAGCCGTTGCGATCGTATTCGCTATACTTACGGTGATCTGCATCTTCGCACAGTTCGGGGTATCGGTCAATTACGATATGAAGGACTATTTGCCCGAAGGTGCTCCGTCCACGGCTGCGATGGACATGATGGAGAAGGAATTCGAAGGGAGTGTTCCTTCCAATCGTGTGATGATCCATGATGTCACGCTCCAAGAGGCGCTTGCGTTCAAGGAGGAGCTTGCGGCGATCGACGGCGTGTCGGATGTAACCTGGCTTGATGATGCGTTCGATCTGAAGACGCCGATTGAAATGGCGGATGAAGAGACAGTAAGAACGTATTACAGGGACGGAACAGCCTTATATATGTTCAGCATCCGGGATGGGGATGAAGTGGCGGTTACCGACGCCATATACAGCCTGATCGGCGAGGATAACGCCATGGCAGGGGAATCGGTGAACACGGCCACACAGCAGAAGATGGCAGGTTCGGAATCGCTGTTCGCAGCCGCGCTGCTCGTTCCGATCATTATCATCATTCTGGTGATCTCCACCACATCATGGGTGGAACCGCTGCTCTTTTTAACGGCAATAGGTGTCTCGATTCTCATTAATATGGGCACGAACCTGTTCCTGGGGGAAGTCTCGTTTATCACCCAGTCGGTCGCTCCGATACTGCAGCTGGCGGTGTCGCTCGATTATGCGATCTTCCTGCTGCACAGCTTCTCTGACTACCGGAAGAAGGTAGCGGACCCGCAGGAAGCGATGCGGCTCGCGATGAAAAGCTCCTTCTCGGCGATTGCGGCCAGTGCATCGACGACCTTCTTCGGGTTCATTGCACTGTCGTTCATGAAGTTTGAAATCGGTTCGGACCTGGGCATTAATCTGGTCAAAGGAATTCTGCTCAGCTTCATTAGCGTCATGGTGTTCCTGCCTGCATTGACGCTGCTCTTCTACAAATGGATTGACAAGACCCAGCACAAACCGTTCATTCCGGCCATTAAAAATGTAGGCAAAGCCGTGGTGAAGGTCAGGGTTGGCAGTCTGCTTGTCGTTCTTCTGCTGGTGGTGCCGGCATTTCTCGCACAGGCGCAGACCACGTTCACTTATGGCATTGGCGATCAGCCCGAAACGACAAGAGCGGGCAAGGATATAGCCCAGATCAAGGCTCATTTCGGGGAAAGCACACCGATGGTGCTGCTGGTTCCTAAGGGGGATGTTGCCAAGGAAGAGGAGCTGGTGCGGGATCTGGAGGGCATTCAGCATGTCACGAGCGTGTTGGCATACGTCAACACCGTCAGTGCCGCGATTCCTCCAGAGTATCTGGACGCTTCGATCACGGAGCAGTTTTATTCCGAGCATTACAGCCGGATCATCCTCCAGACCAATACGAAAAATGAGGGCGAGGAGGCCTTCGGCTTGATTGAGAAGGTGCAGGAAACGGTGGCTTCTTATTATTCCGAGGATGTACATCTGGTCGGGGAAAGCGTGACCTTGTACGATATCAGAAATACGGTGCTGGAGGATAATCGGCAGGTCAATCTGTTAACTCTTCTGACGATTGCCTTGGTGCTGCTGATCACTTTCAAATCGATCTCCATTCCAGTGATTCTGCTGTTAACGATTCAGTCAGCGGTGTGGATCAATCTGTCGGTTCCGTACTTCTCGGATACAACGCTGGTGTACGTAGGGTATCTGCTGATCAGCATCATTCAGCTGGCGGCAACCGTAGACTATGCGATTCTGCTTATGGATGCGTACCGGGAGCACCGGCAGGAGCTGACGGTTCGCGAAGCGATCAAGAAGACGCTGGATGAGAAAATATTTGCGATTGCGATTTCCGCTTCGATTCTGTCGAGTGTCGGGTTCATATTGTGGATCACCTCCTCCAACCCGATTGTAGGCTCGATTGGACTGCTGCTGGGAAGAGGCGCACTGCTTGCCTTTATTATGGTTATTTTCTTCCTGCCGGCATGTCTCGCAGTGTTTGATAAGTTGATTGCCACAACGACCTGGAAAGCAAATTTCTATAAGGAGAAAAGATGATGAAGAGTATACAAAGGGTTCTGCTAGTCTTCGCTGCTGTCATTCTACTGCTTCCGTCTTTTCTTGTGACAGCTTCACAGAACAGCAATAGCAGCACATCCAGTGAAGAGGTAGTGCAAGGGGCGGGGGTTGTCTCCGCCAAGGATGAAGTGGTTTATGCAAGGCTGGGGGCAACCGGCGATAAGCAAGAAATATATGTTGTCAACGTTCTGGACGTTGAACAAGCGGGGACAATTACAGATTACGGCACGTACACCAGCCTGAAAAATTTGACTGACATGTCCCCCCTGGAGCAAACAGGCGATGCGGTCGAAGTGGCCGCGCCGAAGGGGAAGTTCTATTATCAGGGGAATATGAACGATGCGGCATTGCCTTGGAATATTTCCGTGTCTTATCTGCTGGACGGGAAGGAGATTGCCCCTGAGGATCTCGCCGGCGCAGAGGGCCACGTGCAAATTAAGATTGAGACATCGTCGAACGAGGAAGTGGACGAGGTATTTTTCCAGAATTACTTGCTGCAGGTGTCGCTCTCGCTCGATACGAAGATTTTCCGCAATATCCAGGCACCTGACGGTGTCATAGCCAACGCAGGGAAGAATCAGCAAGTGACCTTCACCGTCATGCCCGAGAAGCATGCGAATCTGCTTGTCGAGGCGGATGCAGCCGGGTTCGAGCTGGACGGGATTGATATCACCGCCATTCCTTCCTCCATGTCGATCGACGCGCCGGATCTGGATGGGATGACGGAGGATATGGGCGCATTGACGAACGCCATCGGCGAAGTGCATGAAGGCGTCGGGGAGTTGCTGAACGGGGTCCATGAATTAAACGATGGCATGAAGGAACTCCACAGCGGCTCAGAGGAATACAAGAACGGCATTTCCACGATTCATCACTCCTCATCCGAGCTGGTGAATGCGTCCGGCAGCATCGCTCAGGCGCTCGATACATTGCATGCATCCCTGGACGGAGGGATGGACGAATCCGGTCTCGGGGACCTGAATCAGCTTGTGACCGGGCTTTCCCAGATTGCCGGCGGGCTTAGAGAGACCGCCACGGGGCTTGGCACTTTGCAAGAGAATTATGCGAAGGCACATGGCGCCTTGCAGTCGGCCATGGCGGCGATTCCGGAGCAGGCGATATCGGAAGCGGACATTCAGCAGCTATACGGCAGCGGGGCAGACCCTGCGGTTGTCGAGCGGCTGGTTGAGACGTATGCGGCCGCCCAGACCGCGAAGGGGACTTACTCGGCAGTGAAGGCAGGCCTTGATGCGGTTGATGGCGTGCTGGGACAAGTGCGCGCTTCCCTGGCCGAGATGGCCAATCAATTGGATGCGATGTCCCAAGGGCTGGCCGCTTCGCAGGGCGAGGCAGATGCTGCCGCAGCTTCATTCGTCCAGCTGCAGGAAGGAATCAAGCTCCTGTCTACGAATTATAAGGAGTTTCATGCCGGACTGGTCGAGTACACCGGGGGCATCAGCCAGCTGTCCAGTTCTTATGAAGAGATGCACAGCGGCCTTGGCGCGCTGTCCGAGGGCACCGCTGAGTTTGAGAACGGCATAGGCAAGCTGCATGACGGCACTGATGAGCTCTATGCTTCCACGAAGGATCTGCCGGATCAGATGAAGGAAGAGGCCGACCGGATGATGGCCGAGTTCGACAAATCCGACTTTGAGCCAGTCTCCTATGTATCGCCGAAGAATACGATGATCAACACGGTTCAGTTTGTGTTCAAGACCGAAGGGATCAAGATTCCGGAGGTTGAAGAGACAGAGGCTCCGGAAGAGGCCAAGGCGGGCTTCTGGGACCGCTTCGCCAATCTGTTCAAAGGTTGGTTCTAGCTCGCTAGAATAGATTGAATTTGAGAGACATCCCGCATAGTGGCACCAGCCCGACAATGCTATAATGCTTGTAGGTACTAGAGAGATGAGAATTGACTCATTAACAGAAGGGGAGCCGACATCATTGAATATCGATATTGTCATTACGTTGTCGGTGCTGGTGCTGGCATCGGTCTTGTTTATATCCGGCAAGGTGCGCTCGGACATGGTGGCGATCGGCGCGTTGATTGCGCTGATGCTGTTCGGAATCTTAACCCCAACCGAGGCGCTGTCCGGCTTCTCCAGCACCGTGGTGATCATGATGGCCGGCCTGTTCGTGGTCGGCGGGGGGATCTTTCAGACTGGACTCGCCAAGCTGATCAGCGGCAAGCTGCTCCAGCTGGCGGGGACGAGCGAGACCCGGCTGCTTATTGTCATAATGCTGGCGACAGGCTTTATGGGCACATTCATCAGCAACACGGGAACGATTGCGGTCATGATGCCTATTGTGGTCAGCATGGCGATGAGCGCCGGCGTCAATCCGGCTCGGCTGCTGATGCCGCTTGCGTTCGCCAGCAGCATGGGGGGAGCGCTCACCTTGATCGGGACACCGCCCAATCTTGTCATACAGGATGTGCTGGTGGCCGGAGGATTCGAAGGGCTGCGCTTCTTCTCCTTCACGCCGATCGGTCTGCTCGCCCTTGCCGTCGGGATCATCTGCATGCTGTTTCTGCGCAGGTGGCTGCCGAGGCAGGAGGATGGGCTGACGCAGCGATCGGAGGCTCGCTCCACGAAGGCGATTGCGGCGGAATATCGGCTGGGGCAGAATCTGTATCGCGTGCAGGTGAATGCCGATTCGCCACTATGCTCAAAAAGGTTAAAGGAACTGCGGTTGTCGGAACGGTATCATGTGAATATCATCGAAGTCCGGCGCAGGATGTCCATGAAGAATCAGTTCTTCAAGACGATTCCGCAGGAAGTGGCCACTTCGGAGACGGAGCTGCAGGAAGGGGATATTCTGTATGTTCATGGCGCCTTTGAAGATGTAAAGGTGCTGGCCGAGGATTGCGGGCTGATGCTTCTCGACCATCAAGCTGCAGAAGCTGCGCTCACCACTGGGGATATCGGGATAGCAGAGGTGTTGCTTGCTCCCTCCTCAACGCTCATTCACAAGCGGGTGGCCGAATCAGGATTTCGGGAGAAATTCCGGCTGAACATACTGGGGATCCGGCGCAAGGACGAGGTCATCCTGCATCATCTGAAGGATGAGCGGATGCGTTACGGAGATGCGATGCTGGTCCAGGGAGCGTGGAAGGATATCGCGCTGCTGGCCGAGGAGACGGATGTCGTTGTTGTCGGACAACCTGCTGAGGAGGCGCGGAAGGTAACGCTTGACCATAAAGCGCCGATTGCCGCCGGCATTATGCTGCTCATGGTCGGCCTGCTCATTATTGATGTGATTCCGGCGGTAGCCTCGGTCATGATCTGCGCTGTCCTGATGGTGCTGTTCGGCTGTCTTCGCAGCATGGAGGATGCCTACAAAACGATGAACTGGGAAAGCATCGTATTGATTGGCGGCATGCTTCCTGTATCCATTGCGATTGAGAAGACGGGGGCAGCCGCCCTGTTATCCAATGGACTTGTGGACATGCTGGGAAGCTTCGGCCCGCATGTTATGCTCGCGGGAATCTATGCTCTAACATCGCTGCTGACGCTCTTCATCAGCAATACGGCGTGTGCCGTGCTTGTGGCACCGATCGCGCTGGCTTCCGCAGTGGAGCTCGGGGTCAGCCCGTATGCGTTTCTGTTCGCGGTGGCCATCGGAGCCAGCATGTGCTTTGCGGTTCCGTTCTCCACACCGCCGAATGCCTTGGTGATGTCGGCAGGACGTTATGCCTTCATGGATTTTGTCAAAGTAGGCTTACCGCTGCAGGTGATCGTCGCTGTGGTGATGATTACGGTGCTGCCGTTGTTTTTCCCGTTTTAAGGGCATGTTTTCCAGGCGTTAATAGTTGTGATTAGTCGTGATTTTACAGTCGTGATTAGTCGTGATTTTCAGGCATTATATATTTCGGTAGACCCCTCGCAAGAGGGGCTTTTTTCTTATACCCACGCAGATGATTGGACATGGCCAAGTGGGCCATGCTGCCCGGTGATTGCCAGATGGCCGCGGGGGTGACCGGCTACCGAGAAGGGACATTGTGGGTGAGCCGCAGCATAAGGCTTGCTTATTGCTACGGCATAAAGCTTGGTGTACCAGCCGGACGCATGCCTTATATGACTTGGCGATTCCGTCTTTTCTCTTATGGCTGATGCGAGCCTAGTCTTTTTCGGGCGGAATTGTTCTTGGGGGTCACCGGGATGTGCGGCATCGCTTTTCCGAGGCCGTACTTCGGCATGTTTCTGTACATCGCTTCATAAGCACCGCCCTGCAGCTGATACGTTTCATGATATACGCCGACGGCAGGGTTATGGCCGACATGCTTATTGAAATTCTCCCATGCAGCCATGTGCTTCTTGTTATGGGCATAGGCAATCAGATCATCCACCGAACGCCAGTACTGGATCATCGCCGTGGTACGCAGCCCTAAATAACTCTCCATGGATAAGAAGCCCAGCTCCTCCTTGTGGGTATACAGCTCGCGAATCATGCCGGGCATAGCGTGAAACACAGGCAGCCACTTATGAATAGCCAGCGGCTTGTTAATTCGCATGCCAATGATAAATACTACGATGTCCTCGCTGTTGTCCGTCGTATAGGGCCCTGTGAAAATAGAATTTCCCATCGTACCTCCTCTAATCAGCTTGAGTCATTTGCTTCCATCATACAACGCATTATATTGGAGGAGAACGGGAATGGCTGTAAAAATGCTGAATGAATGACTCCATAATCATTTACAAACCAACGGTCGGTATTTATAATGAGTGTATCACTTACTTTTGCATGGGAGGGGACCTATTGAAACAGGAGGAACGCAGACAACAGACGACGAGACGTTTAATGGAGGCGACCCGGGCGCTGATAGAAGAAAAGGGCTGTAATTCCATTACGATGCAGGACATCGTGGGCCGGTCCGGCCTGTCCAAGGGAGCGATTTTTCATTATGTGAAAAGCAAGGACGAGATCTTTGTATGGCTGCTGCAAGAAGGGCTTGAGGAAACAAACCAGCGTTTCATGAGCGAGATTGAGCAAGGGCACCGCCGCTTTGAGGAGCCGATGCAGCAGATCGCGGAAAGCATTATCCAATATGAGAATCCGCTTAACGTGACCAACAAGGTGCTGCTGTATTTGCTTGGCAAGGAAAAGGACCCTGTCGTTGGGGAGGCCTTGAAACTGTATTACGATCGGTCGGTGTATCTGTCCAGGTTGTGGATCGAGACAGGACAGCGCTACGGTGTTATTCCTGAATCGGTCGAGGCGGACAAAACGGCAGAGATGTTTACGCTGATGACGCTCGGTCTCCGGATCCGCTCCAGCATCCCGGGTACAGAGGCGGTCTTCAAAGCGCATGATATCACCGCGTGGATGACCAGTATGTTGAACCCTCCGAAAGAGGGGAAATAGAAAGGATGAGCGTATTATGGGAATGTGGTTAATCGTACACTTGATTGGTGTCCTCTTAATGGTCGGAAATGTGGTGACTGCGGCATTTTGGAAAATCAAGGCCGATCAGACCGGGAATCCGCATGTGATTCATCACACGGCCAAGCAAGTCATGTTGGCGGACTATGTGTTTACGATACCGGGCCTTGCCCTGATTATCTTATCTGGCGGGGTGATGGCCGGCGTATCAGGCTTCTCATGGTCGGGTCTGAACTGGCTTACGCTTTCACTAGGCCTGTTTGCCGTGACCGGAGTGATCTGGCTGGCTGTGCTCATTCCGCTCCAGCGCACAATGATCCGGCTGAGCAGCGAGAGTGCCAAGAGCGGTGTAATCTCTGCGGAATATAAGCGGGCATCCCGTTTATGGGCGATATATGGGACGGCCGCCACTTTATTACCGTTAGTCATTCTTTACTTGATGGTGATGAAAGGGTTTTAGGTTTAGGGGGTGACGCTCGGTGGAGGGGTCTCGGGTGTGCATCATGCTGAGCAGGCTTGTCCCCCCGAATGCCAGTTGCCAAAATGGCCATGATTCGTTATGCTAGTTCCAAACTGAATAGAATGCGGGTGCTGGATGAAGTCCGGCTGAGATCAGAGCCTTGTGCTCGGGACCGTTAATCTGATCCAGGTAATGCTGGCGTAGAGAATATCGTTCGAATTGTTATAAGCCATTCGTGTATTCTCGAATGGTTTTTTTGCATATTCGGGAGAGAACGGGGCTAAGTTGTCCCGCCAATCCAGTGTCGTTCTCTGGATCGAACGTCGAACTGTGATCAGGAATTTTGATAGATGCGGGAGTGATCCGACTTATGGGGAAGGAAAGTGGACTGAAGGAGCGTTATTCCAGACAGATGCTGTTCGCTCCGATTGGCGAGGAGGGCCAGCGGAAGCTTCTGGAAAGCACGGTTTGCATTATAGGGATGGGCGCGCTCGGCACGGTGCTGGCTAATCATTTGGTTCGTTCCGGCGTCGGACGCGTTCGAATGGTGGACCGGGATTATGTAGAACCAAGCAATCTGCAGAGACAGATGCTGTTTGATGAAGCGGATGCGGCCGAGGCGCTGCCGAAAGTGGTGGCAGCCCGGAACAAGCTGCAGCGTATAAATTCAGAGATTGAGCTGGAGGCGGTGTTCACGGACGTGACGCCAGCGAACGTGCTTGAACTGATTCAGGATGTGGATCTGGTGCTGGACGGAACGGATAATTTCCAGACCCGTTTTCTGCTGAATGATGCTTGTTTCTCGAAGCGCGTTCCGTTCGTGTATGGCGGGGCGGTGAGCTCGCGCGGGATGAGCGCTGTGTTCATCCCGGGGGTCACGCCATGTCTGCGCTGCTTCATCCAGTCGGCGGACGCCGGTGGGCAGACCTGTGACACGGTTGGAGTCATCTCGCCGATTGTCGATATTGTGGCTTCTTATCAGGCGGTGGAGGCGCTGAAGTACTTGACCGGAGCCGCGGAGGCGAGAAGGGACAGCCTGCTGACACTGGATATATGGCATAACCAGTATTATGCGATGAAGCTTGGCAAGCCGAGGGAGACCTGTCCTTGCTGCGGACTTAAGCAGTATCCGGCGCTCCGGGAGGAGGAAGCGACGCTGCTGTCACTGTGCGGCCGGGATTCTATTCAAATCTCGGGGCATGAGCCGTTCGACCTTGCGCTGTGGCATCAGCGCCTGAGTCCGGCTGTGCGGAACACGAAGGTGAATGATTATCTGCTCCGGGCGACGCTGCCGGAAGGCGAACGGCTGGTGCTGTTTGCAGATGGGCGGTTGCTCGTTCAGGGCACGGACGACCCGGCCAGGGCGAAGACGCTTGTGGCTCGTTATATCGGAAGCTGATGAATATGAGCAAGGAGGATATTTAGACATGGTTGATTTTAGCTTGTACGCCATTACCGGCGAGGACTTCCATCCAGGTAGAGATCTGGTGGAAGTGATGGAGGAAGCGATCTTGGGCGGGGCGGATATTGTACAGTTCCGGGACAAGACAAGCAGCAAGGCCGAGATGTTGCATAAGGCGAAGGCGCTGCGGGTGTTAACACGCAAATACGGAATACCGTACATCGTGAATGATGATGTCGAGCTGGCGCTGGAAGTGGGCGCAGACGGAATTCATCTTGGACAGGGAGATATGCCGATTGAAGAGGCCCGGCGGCGTGTCGGGGGCAAAATCATCGGCATCTCGACCCATGCGTTAGAGGAAGCGAGGCTGGCAGAGCAGCAGGGAGCCGATTACATTGGAGCCGGTCCGGTCTATGCGACGAAGACCAAGGCGGACGCTGTCAGCCCGGTTGGCTTATCCTATATTACCGAAGTGGCGGAGAACATCTCGATTCCCTTCGTGGCCATTGGCGGCATCAAGCTGAGCAATGTGGATGAGGTGATCCGTGCGGGAGCACGGCGTGTCTGCGCGATCAGCGAAATTGTCGGCAGTGATGATGTTATGGGCACATGCAGGGCGTTCATCGAGAAGCTAAAAAGCGAGGGGATGAGGGAATGGAGCTGATCATTAACGGCAGCAAGCGGGAGCTTCAGCTGGAGTCACGTACACTCGCTGAAGTGATCGACAAGCTGGGGCTCTCCGGCAAGCCGGTGGTGGCCGAGGTGGATGGCGAAGTGCTGGTGGCGGAGCAGTGGCCGGCTTTTGCAGTCATGCCAGGGATGAAAATTGAACTGGTTCATTTTGTAGGAGGGGGTTGAGCAGATGAGTGCAGATACTTGGCGGATCGGGAAGCATGAGATGTCGTCCCGCTTCTTTCTAGGAACCGGCCTGTTCCCGAGCCCGCTCGTGCAGCAGGAAGCCATTTCTGCCTCTGGCGCAGAGGTGCTGACCTTCGCTATTCGCAGAGTCAATCTGGATGCGGTCGAGGATGATTCCATTCTTCAGCATATCGAGCCTGGCGCATTTATCTTTCTTCCGAATACGTCCGGAGCCCGGA
Organism: Paenibacillus sp. 7541; assembly: GCF_002276395.1. NCBI lineage: Bacteria > Bacillati > Bacillota > Bacilli > Caryophanales > Paenibacillaceae > Paenibacillus > Paenibacillus sp. 7541. Next base: position 30,526 of record NZ_NQLZ01000053.1, read on the forward strand.
CGGCGGATGAAGCTGTACGAATTGCCCGTCTCGCCAGAGCTTCCGGGCTGAGCGACTGGGTAAAGGTGGAGATCAGCGCAAGTGAGCGGACACTGCTGCCAGATCCGATTGAGACGCTGCGGGCGACGGAGATTCTGGTTCGTGAAGGATTTACGGTTCTTCCCTATATTTCGGATGACCCGATCATTTGCAGGAAGCTGGAAGAGGCCGGCGCAGCGGCGATTATGCCGGGCGGCGCTCCGATTGGCACCGGGCTTGGGATTCTGAATCCGTATAACATCGGTTTGATTGTGGAGGAGGCTCGGGTGCCGGTCATCATTGATGCCGGTCTGGGGACGGCCAGCGATGCTTCCCTTGCTATGGAGCTGGGCGCGTCCGCCGTTCTGATGAATACGCCAGTGGCCAAAGCGAAGGATCCTGTAGGCATGGCGAAAGCGATGAGGATGGCGATTGAGGCGGGCCGATTAGCGTACGTGTCCGGCCGGATGCCGAAGAAGCGGTATGCGTCCGCAAGCAGCGGCATGGCGTCACTGATCGTTAAATAAAGCCGCTCACTCCGCGCAGCGAAAGGGAATCATCCGGCTGCTGATGGGCTTCAACGGTCGTAATGGAGAGGCGGTGGGGGTGATGCCTGCCGGGTAACTCCTGCGATAGGGTAGCTTTGGTGGCCGGGGCACCGTACAGTGGCGGGGGAAATTCCCGACTACAGGGGATAGAAAAAAGGAGCTGAGAAGATGAACGACACGATCATCGTCATGGGCGGCGGAATTATCGGGTTGTCCTGCGCGCTGGAGCTGCGCCGGCGCGGCGCAGAAGTGCGCCTGCTGGAAACGGCCTCCTGCGGCGGGCAGGCGTCGGGCGCAGCGGCCGGCATGCTGGCGCCATATTCGGAGAATCTGGAAGCTCCGGATGCGTTCTTTATGCTCTGCAGGGAAAGCTTGCAGCTGTATCCGGACTGGCAGCAGCAGATTCGGGAGCTGACCGGAATGGACTTTGAGTATACCGCGTGCGGCAGCCTGTATGTTGCCTATCATGAGGCGGACCTGCTGGCGCTCGAAAGCCGAATGAACTGGCAGCGGGACTACGGCTCGAGCGCGGTTGTTTTGCAGGACCAGGAACTGTTTGACGCGGAGCCGGGACTGTCCCGCAAGGCGATAGCCGCGCTCCTGACGCCGGAGGAACACCATATTTATGCTCCGGATTTCGTCAAAGCGCTGAAGGCAGCCTGCTTGCAGGAAGGGGTTCGCATTCATGAGCATCTGGATGCTCTGGATCTGGTCGAGTGGAAGGATCGGATCGAGGTTCGGGCCCGCAGTGGTCGTGCTTTCACAGGAGATCAGCTGCTTGTCTGTACCGGAGCCTGGGCGGGCGCGATGTCGGACTTGCTCGGCGTCCGGATTCCCGTGCAGCCGATCCGGGGCCAGATCTGTGCTTACGCCTGGGGTGAGAACAGGACGCCGCTGAACCATATGGTTTTTTGCAGCCAAGGGTATATGGTGCAGAAAGGAAACGGTACACTGGTGTGCGGCGCGTCTGAAGATATCGCGGGCTTCGATTCCAGCGTGACTGAGCGCGGCATCCGCCGTCTGATGCAGTGGAACCATAAGGTGGTGCCCGTGCTTGAAGGGCTGACGCCGTTTCACCGCTGGGCAGGGCTGAGGCCGTCGACGCTGGATGGCCAGCCGCTGATCGGCCGCCTGCCGCATGCGGATCGGGTGCTGCTGGCGGCAGGGCATTACCGCAACGGCATACTGCTCAGTCCCGTGACGGCGATGCTGGCTGCGGATTGTGCCGAGGGCAAGCCCCTCCCGGCATGGCAGCAGGCGTTCCGTCCCGACCGATTCGGGACGGCGGCCACCCGGGTGGATGCTGCTGGTGCTGCCCACGCAATGAGAAGGGGCTGTCCAATAAGTCCCTAAAGTAAAAAGGTTGGACGGAGAAATGGTTCTCTTCTCGTCCAACCTTTTTACTTTAGGGACTTATTGGACAG
>NZ_NQLZ01000054.1:0-18364 GCF_002276395.1 Paenibacillus sp. 7541
AAATAAACTGCCTCCGGTAGAGTTCCGAAAGCAGTTTATAGCCTAGGGTCTTTTTTCAATGTCTATTAAATAGGGTCTTGACCAGAGTCCATGGATTAATCCATGGGCTTTTTAATTTCAAGAGTATGCATTCGCTAACGGTTCTTCATTCCATCAAGGTTTTATAGAAGAAGATTTTTTAGCCCTTTGGAAGGATATGGACGGTAATTTGTCGAAATAGGTATGTATCATAATGAATTTCTAGTAGGAGAATTGAACTATGTCCGATAAGTTGTTCAGATGGTTCAAAATTATTTATGCCATCCAAGCAAGGCCGGGGATCAGCGCCAAGGAATTGGCGGAACGATGTGAAGCCGAGGAAAGAACGATATACCGGGATTTACGTTCACTAGACCTCGTAGCGCCGATTACCAACGAAGGGTACGGTAAAGGCTACACGTTCGCCGGGGATTTTGCCATGTTTCCATTCAATTGGACGCAGCAGGAGGCGTTGGTCTTCTCCATGCTCCCTTCCTTTGTCGACCAGAGCAATATGCCGCCGGGATTCGACACAGCGTATGACAAGGTTATGGCCGCTCATTTTCGGCAGAAGAAGCGGGATCGGGAAATTCTGAAACATGTCACGGATATTATCCAGATGGGGTCTCCCGCATATCGGGAGGATGCTCCGAACTATCTATATCAAGTCATTCAGGCCATCGTGGAAGAAAAGACGATCACCGTTGTATATCATACGCAGAGCCGGAATCAGCAAACGGAACGGGAGATCGATCCGTACTACCTCGTTCCGAGGGATCAACGATTCTATCTGATCGGGTATTGCCATCAGGCGAAGGATATTCGGACCTTCCGTCTGAGCCGTTTCCGCTCCATGGAGATGACCAGCCGCACTTTCGAGCGCGGGGACTTTAACCTGAAGAATTATATGAAGAACACCTGGTCGATTGAACGCGGCGAGGAACAAATCCATTTCAAAGTGAAATTCTCGCCGGATGTCGCCCGTTACATCAAAGAAGAGGAGATGTTCGTCAGACCAAGGATGAAGGACCTTCCGGACGGCAGTTTGTTGTTCGAGGTTACCTTGAATCACGATCGGGAGTTTATGAACTGGGTAAGTCAGTACGGGCCGGATGCTGAAATTCTGGCCCCGGTATCTTACCGGGAACGAATGAAGGAACGGCTTGAACGATGGCGCAAGCTGTATGAGGGGGAATAAGGAACGGCACTATTGCGCCATTCCCAGCATTTCCGCCAGTTTACTGAATGGGTGATTCTCTTCCGAGCCTGTGGAATATACCATTTCCGAGACGTACAGTTGATCTTCTGCGGCATTATTCGTAACCAACTGGATGTTAGGGAAGATCGAAAGAAAGATTTTCGCCGTGTTATAGGCGTCATCGGTGGCTCGATGCGGCTCTCCGATGAATGGGAGCTGCAACAAGTCAAGCGCCCGTTTCAATCCGATCCTCTGTCGATGATCCGATTGGTGAAGTCGAGTAAACGCCAGCTGAAGATCGTTATAATTTTGCAGCCAATCCAAGGAGATCTGATGATACCGGCAATGCTGGATGAACTGATATTTATCGTCCATTCCCCACGCGCATAAATAATAGGGCGCCTCGCCGATCCACTCTTGAAAAGCCTTTAGCGCTTCGGGAAAAGACGGTGCTTGATCGACTTGATCCTGCGTAATTCCCGTAAACGGTGTCGTTTCCGGTGTTAATTTATACTGTCTCGAAGGCTTTACATAGGAATGAAACACATCAGTCATGACCAGAGTTCCTTCTTGCTCGGTCATTTTAATCGCACCGATTTCGATAATGTCGGCAAGATGCTGATGCTTACGAACCACCATGAATTCAAGATCGAAGATGATATAAGTTGGCATTGGAATGCTCCTCTCTGCATTGGTTGTTATTAGTTTAGCAGGGGGAAGTGGCTGGGGTTGTCAGGGAATGGGTGTTCGGGGATGGGGAAAAGCAAAATAAATTTAATAGGAACATATGTTTAGTGACAGAGAGGGTACGGAAGGTTAGGTTATCATTTAGCAGTAATCAATTGTTAGACATGAGATGAGGAGAGTTAGCGAGGTCTGGGGGGATTATATATGGCACTATGGCTATTTCGTGCAGGACGATCTGGCGAATATGAAAGCAAATTCTTAAACGATCAGAAGGTATATCTAACATGGGATCAGCTGGATGTTAATCTAACAAAGTTTACAGATCGATCCGAGTTAGTCAGTTATTTTATGAATGATTACGAAGCTGAAAAACTTGGAAGAGCGAGAAACTGGGCAGGACAAGTTTGGCCCATTGCACATGAGATGAGTAAAGGTGATTGGATCATCCTTCCGAGCAAGCTCAAATCTGCGATTCATATCGGTAGAATAACCGGGGACTATGAATTTGATAAAGGACGTGGCAATCCTTACTATCATTCAAGGGAAGTTGAATGGTTTGCAACCGATATTCCGAGAATCAATTTTGATCAAGATTTGCTTTATTCATTTGGGGCCTTCATGACTGTATGTAGAATATCTAGAAACGACGCGGAAAGACGCATAAAGGCGATGGCTGCAAACCATTGGTTAACGCCTAATGGTAACGCTTATATTGATCCGACTCAGTCGGATCGAGACGAAGAAGAGAACTTGTTTGATTTAGAAGAGTACGCAAATGACGCGATAGCGAAATACATAATTCAGAAATTCAAGGGCCATGGAATGACCAGAATCGTAGAAGCTATTCTTAAAGCTAAAGGCTTCACAACATATATGAGTCCAGAAGGCCCGGATAAAGGCGTGGATATTTTGGCTGCGCCTGGAAGTTTGGGATTTGGTGAACCTAAAATATGTGTTCAGGTTAAAACATCGGATACTCCAGTCGATAGACCGACCCTAGATCAACTTATAGGCACGATGCACAATTTTAAGGCGAGCCATGGGCTTTTGGTTTCTTGGAGTGGCTTTAAAAGTACAGTGGACAAAGAAATCGCATCACAGTTTTTTAATGTAAGGCTATGGGATCAGAGAGCAATTATTAATGAACTGTTAGACAATTATGATGCTCTAGAAGCGGATATTAAAGCTGAGATTCCTTTAAAGAGAGCTTGGATTCTGGCGGGGACGGAATAATTTCACCTGCTCAATTTGATCTAGAACTTACTTAGCTGAATTATTGTATCGTTTGGAGGTGGCATAAGTGATAGAAATATTGTGGGAAAGAATTAAAGAAAATGAAGGGCAAGTATTTAAGCAAATAAAAGGTGGAGAATTTACATACGAAGTTAAAGGAAATAGTATCACTTTAAGCCGGACTAGAAGATCGATATCAAAAAACATCTTTGTTGAAGGGTTAAAACACGTACCGCTTGATAATACGGTTCCATTGCAACATTTACAAGCACCATCGTACTTATATGCAATACTGATGGACAGCAGAATTCGCAAAAATGATTGGTGAGATAAGATAGGAGGAGAAATAATGTCGTTCCAGACGCCATTAACCATTAAAGAAGTAATTGAAAATATCCATCGCAAAAAATATATATTGCCAGCAATTCAGCGCGAGTTTGTTTGGAATACGGACCAAATTGAGAGGCTATTTGATTCTTTGATGCAGGGATACCCTGTCGGTTCGTTTTTATTTTGGTACGTAAATAAAGAGAAGAGTAAGGACTTCCAATTTTACGAATTTATTAGGGAATACCATGAAAAGGATAATTATCATAATCCAAATGCGGATATAAGCGGAGAAGAAGATATCATTGCCATATTAGATGGTCAACAGCGCTTGACATCGATGTATATAGGATTAAAAGGCTCCTATGCTTATAAATTGCCTCGAATGAGAAGCAGTAACCCATTGGCTTATCCAAGGCAAAAACTTTATGTTAATTTACTGGCACCTTCTAAAGAATTCGACACAATTTACGATTTTCGGTTTTTAACGGAAGAAGATGTTGAATACGATCATGCAAAAAATAACGCATATTGGTTTAGGGTTTCCGACATCCTTGATTTCGATGACCATTTTGAAGTGAATCAATATTTAATTGAAAATGGGTTGAATTCAGTTGAAAAAGATAAAGCCCTATTTGCGAACCAATCGCTTTTTAAGTTGTATAGAGCAATTAATGAAACGCCAAGTATAAATTATTATTTGGAGAAAGAACAGAAGTTGGATAAGGTGTTAAACATTTTTATCCGAGTAAATAGTGGAGGCACTGCATTAAGTTATTCCGACTTATTACTATCCATTGCCACTGCTCAATGGAAGGACAATAACGCGAGAAAGGAAATTACGGAGTTTGTAGATGAGATAAACCAAATTGGAGATGGCTTTAATTTCAATAAGGACTTTGTGTTGAAATCCTGTTTAGTTCTTTGCGAGTTAAATGATATTGCTTTTAAAGTCGATAATTTCGGCACAGAGACGATGCAGAAAATCGAAATGAATTGGGATGATGTGAAAAAAGCCATAAGATTAGCGGTAAGTCTAGTCTCAAGCTTTGGGTTTAATCAAGAAACGTTAACATCAAATAATGCTATCATTCCAATTGCTTATTACTTATTAAAAATAGGATTGCCTGCTAACTATGTTCAATCCTCCGCATACAAGGACGATAGAAGTATGGTTCATAAATGGCTGCTTATCGCATTATTGAAAAGGGTATTCAGTGGCCAGCCAGACAACGTGCTCAGACCGCTAAGGAAAATAATAGCGAATAATCACGACGAATTCCCCCTGGGTGCTATCATAGAAGAATTTAAAGGTAGTACAAAGTCATTCACATTTACTGATGATGAAATAAGCAATTTGCTGACTTATCAATATGGTCAAAAGCATACATTCTCAGTGTTAGCTGCGCTTTATCCGACTTTAGATTTTAGAAATAAGTTCCACTTGGATCATATATTCGCCAAGAGTCTATTCACAAAGAAAAACTTATCCAAACTCGGAGTTCAGGAAGATAAGCAAGATGCCTTCATTAACGATTGCAATGTCATTGTTAATTTACAATTAATCGAGGGAATACCAAATCAAGAGAAATCGAATATGAAATTTGATGAATGGATCGTAAAGACATATTCTAATCAATCAAAGCTTAGAGATTATATGGATAAACATTATATTCCGAACATCGATCTGAACATTACAAATTTTGATGACTTTATTGAGCAACGCAAACAATTACTCTTTAATCAATTGAATTCTATTCTATCTGTTTAGAACATGAAGGTGATAAAGGAAGACTATTTATGTCTGACATCGATAAAATAGAAATGTTAGTGGATTTCATCACGTGGAGTAGGCTTGCTTATTGTGATATGGCCGTAGTTGCTATAAAGCATACGGCCTATTATTTTGCACTAACAAGGCAATTTAAGTATTGCTTAACCAAACTGTGACAGCAACCGTGTAATTATAACCCTGGCGTTAAGAAGAAAAGAGGATGTGTGGAGAGTGGTAATTTGGAGCACTCTTCGAGGTAATCCATATTATTCAGTTAACGCCAGGAAGCTTCTTCGAACAACTTTTTGATATGATACAATAGGAATACATAATTAACCATGTAAAGGATGAGAATCTATGCCGGTTTACAATAAGTTAGTTCGGGATCTGATTCCCCAAGTCATTGAAGCTACAGGCAAAGAATTTCGCACACGGATCTTGGATGAGGAAGAGTATAAGAAAGAATTGATCATAAAGCTTAAAGAAGAGTCGGAGGAATACTTTGCCGCTGAAAGTTCAAAGGAGTCGTTGGAAGAGCTTGCCGATATGCTTGAGGTCATCCGGGCATTGGCGGTCGTACATGGAGCGACATGGGAAGAGCTTGGAGCCCTGAGAGAGAAGAAGGCGGAAGCTCGGGGCGGATTCCAGGAACGGGTGTATCTAATCGATGTCGACGACAACGCTTAATGTCAAGCTGATTACGGAGAACCTAGCAGATGATCTAATCACCGGGATGCAGAATGCTTCCGGAATCTATATTATGACTTCGTTCATTATGCAGTCGGGCGTGCGATTGCTCGCGCCCCATTTGAAGGGTGCAATCGAACGGGGAGCTGAGGTTAAGGTTCTCGCTGGGGATTATTTATTCGTTACGCAGCCGGAGGGGTTGCAGGCATTACGTGATATTGATCCTCGGCTGGAGACAAGGCTATGGCGCAGTATGGGAACTTCCTTTCATCCCAAAGCCTATTTGTTTGACTACGATAACGGTGAAGGGCTTCTTATCGTCGGCTCCTCTAACTTCTCCATGTCTGCTATGAGAATGGGGATGGAGTGGAACCTGGCTATGAATGCCAAGGCCGAGCCTTATACGTTCCAAGTGGCACTAGAGAAGTTTATGCAAAACTTTTATCACGATTCTACGCTGCCGCTCAATGACAACACCATCGCTCTATATGAAGAGGAATACCGGACCTATCACCGTAAAAATCCGGAGTTAATTCGAATGATCACCGAGATGGAGGAGAATGAGTACCGAACCGACAACGCTAGCGATCCTGTTGAGGATAAGGGTACGGAAGACGAACAAGCGTCGATTCATCCACGTTATGCTCAGATTGATGCGCTTGATGCGCTAGAGAGAACGTTAGAAGAAGAATATGACAAAGCCATGGTCGTGATGGCCACCGGACTCGGTAAAACCTATCTAGCAGGCTTTTTCGCACAGCGGTTTCAACGCGTACTGTTCATTGCGCATCGAGAAGAAATTCTCTATCAAGCCAAACGGTCATTCCAGCGCATCATGCCGGACAAAACCTTCGGTATCTATAACGGTGTCCAAAAAGAAGGGGACGCGGATTGTGTGTTCGCTTCCATCTACACGCTTGGGATGAAGAAGCATCGTGAATCATTCGGACCGGACACATTTGATCTTATCGTGGTGGACGAATTCCATCATGCAGCTGCAAACTCATACCAATCGGTTATCCAGTATTTTGAGCCGGAATTTCTACTGGGCATCACGGCAACACCAGACCGAATGGATGGGAAGGATGTGTATGCGCTTTGTGACGGCAACGTCGCCTACCAGATTCATTTCATTGAAGCCATTCGTCGCGGATGGCTGTCGCCGTTCCAATACTATGGAGTCTATGACGATACAGATTATTCCTCGATACGGTGGCTTGGATCGCATTATGATGACGAGCAGTTGACTGCAGCTCAGTTGAGAGAGTCGCTGGCTGACAAGATCTACAATGCCTGGATCGAGCATAAGCAAACACGAACGATTGGCTTCTGCTCATCGATCCGACAAGCGGATTTTTTGGCGGGGTATTTTCAAGACAGAGGAGTAGCTGCAGTCAGCCTTCACTCTGGCGCCGTAGGCATTACGAGGGGAGAGGCAATAGACCGTCTGGATAGAGGAGATTTAGAAATCATATTCACGGTGGATTTGTTCAATGAGGGAGTAGATATTCCTAGTGTGGATACGCTGCTTTTTGTCCGACCGACCGAATCCTTAACCGTATTTACACAGCAGGTTGGCCGGGGACTGCGGTTATCAGAGGATAAGACGCACTGCACCATCATTGACCTCATCGGAAATTATCGTAATGCAGACGTGAAGCTGCGATTATTCGCCACTGATGGTGACGGAAAGAAAACGGAAAAGGAACCGATCATCCCGACGGTGCCGGATGGATGCGAACTCCATTTGGAGACATCTGTTGTTAACCTCCTGGATGAACTAAGCCGTAAGAAACTGCCACATCGCGAGCGTCTGCACCGTTCTTTCCTGGATCTCAAGAATGAGCTCGGTCGAATCCCTACCTATCTGGAGCTTCACCTTCATGGGAGCTCGAACAGCTGGGAATATCGGAATGAATTCGGTTCTTATATCGGATTTCTCCTCTGGGCCGAGTGCTTAACGAAGGAAGAAGAGGACATTTATTATCAATATGAGGCTTGGATACGCGATGTCGAGAAGACCGTCATGACCAAGAGTTATAAGATGATCGTGCTCCTGTACATGCTTGAGCGTGGTCCTGAGCACTGGGCAGAACCGGTTACTCCGCAGGAGGTAGCGCCATTCTTCCATAGCTATCTAACAGAAAAGGAATACCGGAAGCGAATCGATTTCTCCGATAAGGATTCGAAGCGTCTCTGGGAATACAATGAGACCGGCGTTAGCCAGCTCATCGAGCGGATGCCCATGACAAAATGGGGCTCGGCGAAAGGAAGCATGACCCGTTTCGAGGATGGTGTGTTTAGTCTAAGGGTTGAACCTGCTCCCGAGCATCGATCCATACTGCACCGGTGGACGAAGGAGATTTGCCTGTATAGGCTGCATCATCATTTTGAGCGTAAAGAGGAAAAGCTGGGGGAGTGTTGAGGGGCATGTTTAAATCTTATGACGTTAATATCTATACAACTTAATTATGGTGTTGTGTTATTATATATTGATTGTAATTGCAAAAATTCTTTAAAATAAGAACAACCGTTCTTTTTATGTCGATTTTAAGTTAATTCGATAAAGGATTTTTTTAAGGGAAATGTAGAAATATGTATAGCAACCACTCTACAAGCTTTTGCGTCTTCCAAGAAGCACCTAACTTTCTTATGAAAGCATCAGTAATGGGGGGAAACAAATGAGGTTTATTGATTTATTTGCGGGACTGGGAGGTTTCAATTTAGCACTCTCTCGGGACGGACATGAATGTGTTTTCGCATCGGAGATTGATGAAGGTCTAAGAGATATTTATTTCAAAAACCATGGAATACTACCTCATGGAGATATTAAATCCATAAAAGCTAAGGAAGTACCAGAGCATGATATTTTATGTGGGGGGTTCCCTTGCCAGCCGTTCTCAAAAGCAGGAGAGCAAAATGGGTTTAAGGATGAAAAATCAGGGGACTTATTCTATCATATTATCAAGATATTGAGAGTACGTAAACCAACTTATATCATGCTAGAAAATGTTGCTAATTTTGAACGCCATGACGACGGAAGAACTTGGAGAGTTGCGAAAAAGATACTAACAGATCTAGGGTATGAGGTGGATATAAAGAAATTATCTCCTCATTGGTTTGGAATACCCCAGATACGAGAACGTGTTTTTATAGTTGGTAGTAGAATTGGCCTTTCCCATTTTAAATGGCCGGAAAGACAAATAGTTCCAGATATATCAATATCTTCAGTGTTAGATGAATACCCTGCGGATGCAAGATATCTATCCGAGCAGGTAACTAGATGTATCAATGCCTGGCAACTCTTTCTAGATATGTACCCTGAAAATATGCAACTTCCTTCATTTCCGATTTGGTCAATGGAGTTTGGGGCAACGTATCCTTTTGAGGAAGAAACTCCATGGAAGATGGGTCCTGAAAAACTCAGAAAATATTTAGGTGCTCATGGAAAATCTTTAGAGAATTTATCGGATGAAGAACTCTTTTTAGCCCTTCCTTCATACGCACGAAGTAAGGAAGATAAATTTCCTGATTGGAAAATACGGTTTATTAGGCAGAACCGTTCACTCTATGAAGATAATAGAGGCTGGATTGATGAATGGTTGCCTAGTATCCTTGATTTTCCGCCGAGTTTTCAAAAGTTTGAGTGGAACTGTAAGGGGGCAGAAAGAAATCTATCAAATTTGGTTTTACAATGTAGAGCGTCGGGACTCAGAGCAAAATGGCCAACAACTTCTCCCTCACTAGTTGCTATGACAGCAACACAAGTCCCGATTATTGCATGGGAAAGTAGGTATATGACACCGAGAGAGTGCGCTCGACTCCAAAGTATGGATGAATTAAGATACTTACCTGAAGGTTTAACATCGTCATACAAGGCACTTGGAAACGCATTGAATGTCGAGGTTGTTAATAGGATTGCTAAATCTTTGATAATTGAAGAAACAAGAGAGGAACGTGGTTCATACTTAGAGCAAGAACAGAATGTTGTGTGATTGGTATTATAGTAGTGTGGAGATCTTTATAAATTGTATAAAAACAGAGAGAAGGGGTTTTATTGGCGAAAATTAATATCCGTCCTACAAGCGCAGTATATGCAACATATAAACGATTAAGTTATCAGCCTTGGACAGCTATTGCTGAATTTGTTGACAATTCTACACAGAGCTATTTTGATCATAGAGAAGAGTTGAAGTCCCTACCGGGCTTCAAAAAATTAACAATTGATATCACATATGAAAGTAATAAAGATGGTAAGGACACTCTAACTGTTATTGACTCTGCGTATGGTATGGAGTGGGAAGATTTTGAAAGAGCTATTATTTTGGATAGAACACCACAAAAAACGGATGGTCGTAATGAGTTTGGCATGGGATTGAAGACTGCAGCGTGTTGGTTTGGCAAAAAGTGGAGTGTTATTTCGACTCGGCTAGGATCAGAGTTTGGATACAGTGCAACTATAGATGTTGACAAGTTAAAAAACGAAAAGCTGGATGAAATCGATGCGGATATTTTTGAAACAGAACCTTCCGAGCATTATACAATTATTAAAATTGAAAATTTAAACAAAAAATTAACGGCTTCTCGTACTGTATGGAAGATAAAGGAGTTATTGAGTAATATCTATAGACAAGATTTGAGAAGTGGTGAGGTGGTCATAACTTATAATGGTACGGAATTAAAATACAACGATCCTGCTATTTATGAAGAGGAGTTGCCAGATGGTAGTACTGAGCGCTGGAGAAGAGATGTTGAATTTACTGTAGACTACGAAGGAAGGGAACTAACTGTTAAAGGATTTATAGCAATAAGAATACCTGCGAGTGTAAGAGATGCTGGACTAACGCTAATTAGAAGAGGTCGAGTTATTCTTGGTGGACCAGAAAAAAACTATAGACCTATAGAACTTTTTGGTGATTCAAATTCATATACATATCAGCGCCTTTTTGGTGAACTTCATATGGATAATTGGCCTGTTACCCAGGCAAAGGATGACTTTGATTGGCATACAAGTGGTCTTGAAGAACAGTTCATTGAAAAGTTACAATCTTTTACGAAGCCATTTCGAGTGAAAGCTGAACAAATTCGAGTGCGTCAACGTGTGAAAACTACAGATGTTATTGAAAAAGTAGTCGAAGGACTACAGAAGGCGGCTGTAATAAAGGAAGCTAGTATACAACCTATTAATGAAGGATATACTGACTTTTCCTCAGCCAATCATTCGAAATTTGAGCAGTCGGATGAAAACAATGGTTTCAGCAAGGAATCTAGCTCGAATGAAGAAGTAAACGAGAGTGCAATCAATACAGGTATAATAATCAGCGGACCAACATCTTATGAAACTACCTTTGAGTACATGAATATTAAGTATACTTTTATTGTGGAGTTTGAAACAATGACTCCTTATTCTTCTTGGGTAACTTTATCAAGGTCAGAGGAGGATATATACAATATTAGATTAAACATGAGACATGCCTTCTTCAAACCTTTTATAGATAATAAAGATTTCAGTGTAGTGATGACAAAGTTAGTGATTGCAATCATTTTAGCAGAAATCGAATCAGTTAAAATTTCGTATGATGGTCGAATTGAAGCAAGTTCTATTAGAAATAAAATGAACAAAATTTTGACGGATCTTGCATTACAATCTTAGGAAGGGTGGTAGCGATGGAGAATGCTATTGAGATGAAAGTAAAGGGCAATAGTAGTTGGCCGATTATCTCAGATGGTTTTTTTCGTAAGAAGATGACTGAGCAGCTTATTAAAGATGAAATTCCTTTAAATGCTATAGATAAGATATTTCAAAATTCAATAAATATTCTTTCTAATTGTCCTGATCCTAAGGACGAGACCCCCAGTTCAAAAACCGGGATTGTTATTGGGAAGGTGCAGAGTGGGAAAACCTCTAATTTTATATCACTAATGGCCCTTGCTTTCGATAACTATTACGATATTATAGTAGTTCTCGGTGGAACAAAAAATATACTTCTAGGCCAAAATGTAACACGAATAAGTTCATATTTCAGCAACATTCCAATAGATAAATTAGTTATTTTAGCTACAAATCAAAATGAATCTATTCTTAACCCCGCTGCAATTAAACAATTTATAATGGAGAAGAGAAAAGTAGTAATAGTGGGGTTAAAAGGTAAAGTCAGAATAAACACGATCACAAAAATTTTTAGTGATCCTCTATTATGTAATGTTCCTACTTTAGTCATTGATGATGAAGGAGATCAAGCAACACTAAATACACAAACTTCACGTAACTCAATGAGTGCAACATATGAAGCTGCTATCACATTGAAAGAGAGCTTAAAGAGACATTGTTATTTATCCATTACTGCAACTCCACAAGCAAATATATTAATTAAAACTTGGGACCGCTTATCACCTGATTTTGGTTCCTTGGTCTATCCAGGAGAAGATTATTGTGGACTTGAAGAGTTTCATGGAGAGTATCAAGATAAATACATAAAAGTAATTCCTGATAGTGAACCAAGTATACTAGATGATACTGGACTGCCTCTGTCATTCTATAAGGCTCTTGCAACTTTTTTTGTAGGTGGAGCTATTAGACAATATCGTGGGGATTTCCGAAACCATGCTATGTTGATTCATCCAAGCCAACGGAAATATGAACATCAAATTGTGTTGAGAAAAGTCAATAGTGTAATGAACGAATGGAAAGAAATTGCACGTACAAAGTTGGAAGGAATAGATGATATATCATATGGTAGTCTATTAAATTATTTAAATAGTGCTTATCTTGACTTTCAATATGATGGAGTAGTTCTACCAAGTTTTAATGAATTGGAATGTCTTATATTGAAGTGTATTGGAATGTGTCCAGATGCACATCTTTGTAACGGAGATGAAGATGCGAGCGAAAATTCGAGATTTTACAAAATTAATATTTTTGTAGGAGGGAATTTGGTTGAGCGAGGAATAACAATTAAGGGATTAGCAGTAACTTATATAATCAGAAGAGCAAGGGGAGTATCAAATGTAGATAACACCGAGCAACGCGCGAGATGGTTTGGATACAAACGAAGTTTTTTAGATGTGTGCAGAGTATATACAACACAGCAAATTAAAGATGACTTTTCATCAATTTTGGAGCACGATGATGATTTATGGGCGACAATTGAACGAGCGGAACAAAGAGGAGTACCTTTTAAAGAGATACCTCGAGTATTTGTATTAGCAAATAAAATGCTTAATATGACTCGAAAAAATGTTGCAAGAGCTGATCGTTTTTCTTTTTCAGAGTGGAACAAGCAGGACTTTCTTCTACTGAGTCGTGCAAGTGTAGAGCGTAATATTGCATTCATTAATGATTTTAGAAAGAGCCATCAAGAATTAATTGAAGTACTGGATTACCGCGGTGTCAATAAACACGTAAGTATTAAAGGATTGGATTTTTTTATAGTTAAAAACAATTTACTTGATAAATTAATATTCCCAACGGCAAGTAGGTTAGATCACAACTTTTTGAATAAATTGGAAGCGGCAATTTTAAAAAGCGATATTAATCCAGTGGTCGATGTTCTCTGGTTAAGAGATAAGGAACATCAAACCCGTACTATAAGTAGTGATGGAAAGATAAACCAATTATTTCAAGGTAGAAACTCTACTCCAGGGAGTCTGACCTATTATCCAGGTGATAGTAGCATGGTATCTATTGCAAGAAGTGGGGTCATGCAGTTACAAATTCACTTTATTCGACCCAAAAATATGCCTAATATAGACTACTATATTCCTGCAATTGCACTCTATATACCAGCGACATATTCAGAAAAAATGGAGCAACTTGTAGGACAAGTATAGAGGGGGGAGGAAGCAATTGAACACAGAGAAAATTTTAAATCAGATAAACTCGCTTCAAAGTGCAGCACCAGATGACAAATTTATGTTGTTTAGCATACCTGATATTTCACCAACTGTTTATTATGGTATTGATAGTAACAGCAATCCAGTTTTTGTGATGGAGTCTCCTAATCCAAACATGAATTCCCAAATACAAAGTACTAAAAAATTATTTTTAAGTTCAAATACTAAATGTGAAATGATAATTAGCGGAGCAAATTTCGAGAAAACAGTTCATATTCTTACATGTTTGAGTAAATTACCTGAGGAACAATTAGCATTTATTCGATTAACAGAAGCATTTTCGAAACATCTTGTATCCAATAACCCTTATTTATTAAATGAACTTTTTACTTCTTTAGTGAGTTTATTTGCTCAAGGGGGGAAAATTGCTTGTATAGAATTGCAAGGTATGTATGCTGAACTGTACGTAATAAAGTACTTTATGAGTCTTGGGGTTAATATAAGTTCGTATTGGCAAAAAAACAATAAAATGAATTTTGATTTTACAATCAATAGAACAAAGAGACTGGAGGTTAAATCTACAACAAAAGGAATGAGAATTCACCATTTTAAGCATGAACAGTTATTATCAGAGTTGTATGATATTATAATTGTTTCCTGTCTTCTTCGAAGCGACGATGCAGGATTATCACTCCATGAACTAATTCAAGAAGTGAGAGCAATTGCTTCAGAAGATTTTAGAACACTACTATATATTGAACAATTAATTAAAAATATTCCTGAAAAATTACTTCATGAAATTAAGTATGACGAAACTTACTTGGAAAATAATATTCGATTTTACCATGCTTCTAATGTACCGAAATTTAATGAGTTTCAGCCAGAGGGAGTAACCCAGACTGAGTATAATTCAGATTTGAGTGCCTCACCGCATCTTTTTCCTCACCTAGTTCTCAAATGGCTTAATGAAAGAGTTGAAGAGTAAATGTTTAAGACATACAATTTATTTGATCATCGAAATATCGAAGATTTAATACCAGAAATTGTATATTATTATTTATTTGAGGGGCTGAGCTTGACCCAAATAGAATACAAACTATTTAAGACAGAACACTATAAGGGGTGGTTAAGCAAAACGTTTTTAAACTATTATAGTATCGATACTGAAGGAGATAATAAAGGCAATACAAAGGAAGAATCATTCAAGAAGTTGTTGATGAACTTTATAAAAGTTCCAATGTTGCACACATATTAGTTGCAAAGCTTTTAAAAAATAAATACATGTAGGATCTTATGGTAATTATATATTCGAATTTTAATTTTTCTCATTCAGAAGAGTTCTAAATCAGCGATCCACCTTCAATCGACTCTCTGTTGTACTTGAAATGCAAAATAGTGGATGGAAAGAGTAAACTCTATTACAAAGATGATAGCCTTGGAATTAATGGGAAGGTTTATAGAAACCAAGGCGAAGGCGGATGATTATTTGACGTATCAATATATTAAGTGAAATAATTTTATGTTGAGCAATCCGATGAAGTGCTTTTCTTTTACATAGTGAATGGAGTTGTCAAGAAAAGTGCAGTTTGAAAACACTCATGAAGAAATCCTGACAGCATTCTTTCACGATAAATCGATGGGGGCTAGCCCCCTGGATTCGTGGTGTAGATCCGCTGCCTGTTGTAGTAGAATGTATCTGAAGATAATCGATTGGATTTGAGCCATCGGGTAGTGTTCGGTTTTGTTCTTGTACAGCTTTTCTTTAGCGTAGCAAAGAAGCTTGTTATAGCAGCGCCCTGTGCCGCTCATGCTCTGAATGGCACCGTGTTTAGTCAGACACGCTCGGAATGCCTGACTTGTGATTGACTGCCGCGATCGCTGTGATATATCATGCCGCGCGCGTTTCTTGCCTTGCACGCGCTTCTCAAAGGCTTGGATGCAGAGTTACTTGCGCATGTTGTCGTCCATGGCAAGGCCGACGATCTCTCCGTTGTAATAATCCAGCACCGCCGACTGCGGCATCCTCGCGTGTAATACCGTTCGGGTGACGCTTCGCTTTCTGCAGCAGCCCGTGCTTCTTTATGAGGGATAGACGGTTCTGTAGCTGGTGGAGGTCTATTTGCGACAGCGCCAGCAGCATGCGCCGGGTACCGTAATTTCGATTGTCTTCATGTTCACTGATGATTGCTTTCATGTTGACCAGAAGCCGTTGCTGTCTCTTCTGCATGGGTGCAGGCCTTAGGCTACGGTAATAGTCTGACTCGCTGACTGCAAGCGCCTCGCACATCTCCTTGATGGTCCATCGATCCCGTCGTGGACGGATGTAAGCATAGAGCTTGCATGCTTTTACCGCTTCCGGTCTTTTGCGAAAAAATCGAGTGCGTCCTTGAGAATTTCATTCACGCGGCGCAGCTCACTGTTTTCTCTCTCCAGTTCGATTTCCAGCGCCGTCTTATCGGCGGATACATAAGCCGTCCGCTCCCGATATGCGCGCCGTCGCCATGCAGGGTTCGTTGCTTTCTCCATCCCTGCAGTGTGTAGTAGGCTACGCCTAACTGCTCGGCAGCCATTTGCAGTCCAATCTCATCGCTTAATCTGACTGCTTCTTCTTTGAATGCTTTGTCGTACCGTTTCATTGTCTCCCGTCCCCTCGTTAGTTTCCAATTTGTTCTATATGAGGGTGTTCTTCGACTGCATCTTTATCGTAGCACTCCAGAAGGGTATATCGTCCATGGCACCCTATGGACTTCTATGCTTGTGTGAAGCTTATATTTGGAGCACACAGCAGGCTACTCTATTAGTTTTCAATTTTTATAACCCTATATTTGAAGGGACAACTACTAACATGTAGAATTATTATAATAGTACTTTTTACTTAATTCTTAGTGGAGGAATTATGGGTGTACTCACACTTCAATAATTGGAATCGGCTAACAATTCCTCTCTAATATATTTGGAATGCTCTTTCTGAAGCGTTTGAATAAAATGGATGATTGGGACGACTACTTTGTTATGATCCTGACAAGCATAGCGAGCTTCTTCTACAGCAAATTAGGATCGTCCATCCCGACTTGGTCCTGTGCTGCGGTGATGTCATATTCAACGGTATCCATGAGGTACTGAGAAAAGTTTGCCCTCGTACATATGAGCTTAAGCAGACTTCCGGTGGACTGGATTACATCATATTGGCGGACTCTCAAACAGTCTTGATTCGTTATCATCACCCTAACGCTTATTATCCAAGAGCGATGTCTTACACATATCTGATGAAAGAGATTAAGAAGATATTTTCCTAATCTATAGTTGGAAAAACCCTGAGAGGGCAAGACTCTCTTAAATATCCAGTTTCATCTCCCTCTCATAGCCCTCAATCAGAGCCGACGGCTTAACATGAAGCGCCCTTGCTAATGCGGTAATCGTTAGCAGAGAGGGTGCTTTTTCTCCGTTCTCGAGTTCACTGATATAGGACCGGTCAACACGGGAATAGAGACTAAGCTCGTCTTGAGTAAGCTTCTTCACTTTCCGAAGGTTTCGTAGAGCTCTGCCGAAGGCGAGCAATTCTGCGGATTTCTCACTATTAGCCACATTCGATAACCCCTTATTTGATAGTTAAACTAATCTTATGTCGTTCTATAAGGGAATTTCTGTAGGCTATTGCCTACATTATAGTTGTGATGATAGAATACAGTTACTGGAAAACAATAATTCAGATTACTAAATCATGTTCTTTAGTGAAAGGGTGTGAAGGGAATATGAAGTCAGTGGTGATCAGTGAAGCCGATTTAAGTGTAAATCTGTCCTCCCAACATATAAGGGGGAGTTGTTCTTACCAAGATACGATTCTACTTCATACCAGCTGCTCTCAAGAATATATGAAATTATCCAAGCATTTCTTGGATAAGAACCTGCTCTATGTCAGTTTGTTGTTATGTACCAGGGCATTAAAATCCATGTTAAATGCATTATATATTAAAGTGGAGGGAAGACAGCCGGTTTCAAACATTTTACTAGAAGATATACTGCGGATGTTCCCCGGAGCCTCCGGAATGAATGTGGAGTCGTTGATATTTATACATTCTTTATCCTTTTTATCACAGGAGAGCACTCTTATTAGTAAAATGGAGCCTACACATCTAATGAACCTGATGAGTAGAGCGGATGAACTCCTTCTTCAAATATCCAGACTACTAGAATTGCCCTATGAACCTTATCAATCCGTTATAAAATATAGGACTTGTTAAGGACAAGTACAGAGCATTCCTCACTTTTTACGGTATTTAGAAATTCTTGACCTAGGTCGTGAGTCCATTCTCTTACAATTCCTATAACAATGATTATAGGATGGCGAACGTCCTCGTAATAAAGTCCCGTTACTAACTGAGTAAAAGATCCTAGTCTTAAAGTGACATAGCAAGGCCTACAGAACCTTTTCCATATAATTGTAATGAAGTAAAATATTTAAGCTAACGATGATCGGAATCGGGATTCATCCCGGAAGCAAGATGGAGAGGTTGTTATGAGTAGAATTTTGGTCACACCAGAGATGCTGCTGCGGGTTGCAGCGCAATGTTCCAATGCACATGAACAGCTCGAAAGTATGATCCATT
>NZ_NQLZ01000055.1:0-3372 GCF_002276395.1 Paenibacillus sp. 7541
GGCAGGAGGCTGGTCGACGTATCTTGGAACGCAGTCGGCAATGATCATTGGAGGCGCACTCCTCAACCGTGCTGGACTTAGAGTGGGAGGCCCGCGGAATAATAAGCATGATGATCTTGGCGGCGGAAATAGTGGTGGAAGCGGTAGCGGTAATGGTGGCAGCGATCGTGGAGGTGGCAATAATAGTGGTGATGGTGACGGTAGAAAGCCGGGGAATGAGGGAAAGGGTGATACTGTAGGGAACTTTGCAGGTAAAATTAATACTGAAAACATACCTAACATGTCAAAGCAAGAAATCTTAGATAGCTTGCCGAAGGATTGGAAGTATACTGAGAACAATGGTTTCGTTCACATTAGAGATGCTAATGGAAACGTCCGAATGAAAATCGACCCACCTGATAAGGTTACAAAGTATGACCATGTTCATTTGTTTGATGAAAGTGGTAATCCAATTGATGTAAACCTGAATGTTGTTGACAGAAAAAGCCCTGATGCTCATATCCCATATAAAAAGTGAGGTGATTAGCGTGAATGCTGAAAAAATTCTATCCGAAATTGAGGCAATGCACTACTGGGATGCTAGAGTATTAAAGTTTGATTCGAGTTTTTTTGGTGATGAAATAACGCTTGTGTTTGAGGACACAGAGTTTAACGTCAAGCTGTCCTTTATGGGGTGCTCTAGTTTTTCATTTGTTACAAGTGCCGATGATAGGATAATGCCTTTAAGAGAGTTGACTAGACCACAAATTCCTTATTTTCTTCAAGATATCGAAGTCACAGATGTGCTGAGTGAGGGGCATCGTTTACTAAATTGCAAAATTTTAATGCCCCCTCTTATCGCAGAAATACTTTGCACTTCAATTTCGATTGAAAAGATATAATAATAATCAACCTTGATTGGCTTCGTGCCTTTCAAGGTTCTTACTTTTAGATATGGAGACCGACCTAAATGTAGCCGATTCCAAATAACTATCTAATTTCAATTGCTCTTATATGTTGGTTTGTTATGTTCACTGTTAGAATTATCCTATCTGCATATCGAGAAATATTCAATAGATTATCGCTGAAAGTCTAGTTTTTAGGAGCCAGAATCATCATACCTTCATTATTTAAATGAGTTTCCTCAAAAAAGGTTCCACAACCTATCATCTTCCACGGCGCTATTGGATTTAGCTGTCTTTTTAATAAATTCATCAATTATAATTTCATATTCTATGGTTTCTATGGTTCCCCATGAATTTGAAAGGCTCTCTCTCAGATAAAATCCTTAACAATAGGATCAATAAAATCCTTGTTAGCCCCAAAGGAATGACGATCCGTTGATAAACTATATTGTTTATAAGCTTACTTATGTTTAAGTTATGGTTGCTCATAATCATTCCACCTTATTAAGAAGACCGTCCTAAAGACAGTGCAAACTAAGCTCCGCGACGGCTACTTTTGCAACAACGAAACATTCGATCTACAAGATCACTCCTGGATATCATTTATATAATGGGAGAACATATGTAATGATAAAGAAACGTTGGGGACTACGAATAACGATCTTACTAGTTATCACTATCGCTATATACTTCTACCTATCAACCTTTACTTTGCTCCTACTCCCTAAAGGAGATTTAATCATGAGCTCTGACTCACCTAATAATAAGTTTACTTTTAACGCATATCTAGTAAATGCGGGGGGAGCAACGGGCGCCTTTGCTGTGAGAGGGGAGTTAATAAACAATCTTAATGGTAAAACGAAAAATATCTATTGGGAATACAGAGTTGAGGAAGCTTACGTGGAGTGGATGGACGAGAGCACAATCCTTGTTAACGGCAGGAAGCTGGATGTAAATACAGATAAGTATGACTTTAGAGAACATAGAAATTAAACGAAGACAATAGCTTGAAAAAGATACGTAACATGGACATCAGCAACAGGCCGCTAACGGTTAAGATAGCGACCTATTTCTTTTCCCTAAATCTGGTTTCTCCTCAAAGATTCTAGAGAGAGTTTACTCTTTTACTTTATCGCGGCACCTAATTCATTTCCTTAGGATGAATAAGCTCTCCTGGATCAGTTCCGTTATTTAACCAATTCGATATAAGATCCTGTGTATATTCGAGATCCGCTGCATCAAGGTCATAATACCAGACGGTTCCCCGCATAGTTCCCTTACCTTGTAACATATAATTTTCAAAATCAGGCGGCGTGTCGTTTAGAAGTACGGCTTCAGCTAAATCCAAAATAAAATCAGGATCCATATTTGTGGTAAAGTTAGAACCGGCAATTTCCATTAACTCCGGAACCTTTGTGATATTTTTCAACTCCAAAAATTTCCCCATGAGAGCCTTAATAAAAATACGTTGACGCTCGGTACGTTTAAAATCAGAATCCTCACGGTAACGGACATAACTTAAAGCATCTTGGCCATCATATACCGGTTTATTGGGCTCTATTCTTAATGGTTCGTGATTCGGATTTTTATTCTCAATGACTTCAGTAATAGGGAGTTCTACGCCGCCAACGGCGTCCACGATATCAATAACCCCATGAAAGTTGATGGCCCCGTAATAATCGACTTTATGGTTCAGTAAGTGCTCAACGGTGTCGATCGCCATTTTGGCTCCACCGTGGGCATAGGCGGAGTTGATTTTAGATTGAACATCTCTCCCAATGATATCCGTATAAGAATCCCGGGGGATGGAGACGAGTAATACCTTGTTATCTTTAGGGCGAATGACAGAATAGATGACGGTATCTGACCTGCTGGGCTCCTTATCACGCTGATCAACTCCGAGAAGCAGCAAGGAGAAAGGCTCGCCTTCGAATGCTTGGGGTTTGTTTTTTTCATAACCTACGGGCTTATACGATTTGTCTAAAATGGTTTTAACGTCATCTTTAAGCAGCGTATTAAAGACAAGTACAGATAGTTCTTTTCTAAACAGATAGCCAGTAGCAGCAAGAAGGACGAGAATGATGAGTGAAATCATAATCCATTTCTTTTTATTTATCTTGTTACGAAATTTAAGGTTCCTTGAATTGAGTCGTGGCTCCATTCTTTCCAACTCCTTTCCAATACCATACAAACGCGAGGGTCTTCCACTTGCTGGGCTATGCAGGTTCTGATTTTATAGCTAATATCCATCATAGAATAAACGTTATGCTGGTAGAATAAGTTTCAGTTTTTCTTTTTTGTGATGGACAGTGCCGCTCCCCCTGTTTCGCATATATCCCTTCCCCATTGTGACTATGAGATCATAAACACCTGCAGGGATCATCGGATTTATAGGACTGATCGAAGGCCTCTGGAACCTTTTCCATATAATTGAATTAGAGTAAAATCATTAATCTAAGTATGATCGTGACAAATGCATTGTGGTTGA
>NZ_NQLZ01000056.1:0-21626 GCF_002276395.1 Paenibacillus sp. 7541
GACAATCTGACAACCGGCCGGATGATAACATCCGCCGGTTGTAGTTCCTTATATTCTATAGAAGGAGATAAATTCCGTCATCCTTATTCTGCGGTCTCCAGCGCTTGCTTGATTTCATCCGGCGATGCGTTCCACCATTCCTCGTTACGGGAAATAAGCAGCTCGCGCAGCGCTTTCTTCTCCTGATCGCCCAGCCCATCCAGAATGATCCGGCGCTTCAGCGCATAATCCATCTTGTTCACATGGTCGGCCAGGATCTTCCATCCCCGGCGAGCCTCCTGGTCGATCAGCATCTCACAAGCCGTCATCCCGCCATAAAATTGGCCGTCCGCATTCCGGTCCACAGCCACCCATACGATCCATACCTGGCGTCCGTTCGGCACATCCTCCTTGTTGGCAGAGAAGCGAATGCCTCTTTCCACCTTGCTCTTGGCGTGCATGGCGCCGATATCCACCCGGGCTTCCCCGTTATCAATAATGACCGGCGACAGGCTGTTCAGATCAATCGAGCCCGCTCCGAATCCTTTGTGCTTGCTCTTGCTGTTAATGATATTTAACGCAATCTGCTTCTTGCCGCCCTGCTCCTGATTCTCCATCCTGCCAAAGACCTCCTATAATAAGAGCCGATACACGTATCGGCTGCCTGGTTGTGATACCTACTTCTCAATAATTTTATTTTAACTAATAATCCCCCAAAAGCAAACATATACATGCTGTAGATGCTTGTCAACGGGAGGTTGTTCAAATGGTCCCACCACGTGCCAAAGTCTTTCTATCATCCTTGCTCGCCCTCGGTGTGCTTGCAGGATCCATGCCCATATTTCTGAAAAGCGGCCCCTTAGCGTCTATTGCTGCCTCCGATGCAGCCAAGCCCTCCTCAGCCGCGGTCGAGAAGGCTCCGCTCTCGCCGCCGAAGGCGCAGCCAAGCGGCCCGGCCCCGGCACTGAGCGACCGGATCGTCGAATATCACATGGACGTCCGTTATGAACCGGAGGAGAACAAGCTCAGGGGCAAACAGACGCTCACCTGGACCCATCCGGGGAAACGAAGCGTCACCGAGCTGTATTTTCACCTCTACCCGAACGCCTTCGCATCCAATGACACTACATTTATGAAGGAATCGGGAGGGCGGCTTCGCTCCGATACGATGCCCGAAGGCGGCTACGGTTCCATGACCATCACGGGGATCAAAACACTGGAGGGGTTATCGCTGACCAATCGCCTTCAATATGTTCAACCCGATGACGGCAATATCAAAGACCGGAGCCTGGTCAAGCTGCGTCTGCCTAAACCGGTCAAAGGGGGAGAAAGCATTACCCTCTATACGGAATTTGAAGTGGAGCTTCCGCAAATATTCGCCAGAATGGGAAGCGCAGGCGATTTTGTGATGGCGGGTCAGTGGTTCCCTAAAGTCGCTGTGTACGAGCCAGTTGGCCTTCGCGACCGAACCGATGAAGGGTGGAACCTCCACCAGTACCATGGCAACTCAGAGTTTTATTCCAACTTCGGCATATACAGTGTCCGCATTCGCGTGCCGGAAAACTACATCGTGGCTGCTACCGGCTTCCCGACCAAATCCCCGCAGAAGAGCAACGGAGAGAAGATTTATCAATTCTACGCAGATGATGTGCATGATTTCGCCTGGTCAGCCTCCCCCAATTTCGTAACGGCAGAGGAAGCCTTCTCAGCTCCCGGCGTCCCCGGGGTGCGGATCAAGCTGTACCTCGACCCGGCGCATCAGCATTTAAAGGAGCGATATTTTGACGCTGCCAAGACGGCGCTGGGCTCCTTCGGTAAATGGTACGGCTCCTATCCGTATTCCACCCTCTCCATCGTCGTCCCGCCGGAAGCCGGCAATGGCGCGGGCGGAATGGAATATCCAACGCTGGTCACCGCCTTCGGGGCCAGGAATGACTCGCCGGGCTATGAACTGGAGCGAACCGTGATTCACGAAATTGCTCACCAATATTTTTACGGCATGATCGCCAGTAATGAATTTGAAGAGGCTTGGCTGGATGAAGCCTTTGCCTCCTATGCGGAAGAGAAGGTCATGGAGCAGGAGTATGGCATCACCGCCAACACCGCCGCTCAGGCCGCCTCCATCACTACCCCGGCTCCGCTGAAGCAGGAAGCCTGGAAATACGATTCCCACCAGCACTATGCCCAGAATGTGTACACCCGGGGCAAGCTGGTGCTGCAAGGGATCGAACGGCAGGTCGGAACCCAGACGATGAACAAAATTATGCTCACCTATGCCAAAAAATTCAGATTCAAGCACCCGACCACCGCTGACTTTCAAAAGGTCGTGGAGCAGGTGACGAAAACGTCCTGGCAGTCGTACTTCGATCAGTACGTATACGGTAGCCAGATGGCCGATATCGCCATTGAGGATATTCAGGTGAAGAACAAGGGCTCGGAGGCGCAGCCGAAGTACGAATCGATCGTGAAGATTACCAGCAGAGACGGGGATATCGCCAATGTGCCGATTGTGTTTGCTTTTGAAGACGGGAAGACGTTGGAGAAGGTATGGAGCGGTCAGGACGGCCACGTCACGTACAAGCTCGAGTACAGCTCCCCGCTATCCTGGGCGATGGTGGATCCGAAATATACGATCGTGCTGGAGAACAACCATATCAACAACTATATGCGGACGGGAATGGATCCGAAGACGGTCACACGCTGGAACCTTAGCGTAACCAAGCTCCTGGAGACGCTGTTCGGCAGCCTGTCATGGTGAGGGGGGAAAACATGAAAAGCTATGCAAGCCAGGGTTGGGCCAGTGTAAAAGATCAGTTGTATGTCATCATTCTGCTGTTCCTGTACCGCCTGTTATGGGGCTATTGTCTTTATCGACTGGTCAAATCCGCCGTGGTCCCGCTCCTGATGCGATATCCAGATCCGGCTCCGAACGAGCTGAGCCGGCTCCTGTTCTTCTATGAAGGGGAGATGAGCCTGTCGCTTAGCTCCACCGTCCATACCTACGGCTGGCTGCTGATCGGCCTGCTGCTGATTCGTATGCTGCTGACGCCGCTCATTCAGGCCGGTATATTCTACAACCTCCATCAGGAGGCCAAGGGGGAACGAGGGCTGTTCTTTTTCATCGGCATCCGCAAATGGTGGAGAACGGTCTCCGTATTCTATGTGGCCGAGCTTGTGCTTACCTTCGCCCCTGCATACTGGCTTGTGCCCAAAATGCTGCCCCTGTTGATTAACTCGATCCAGGAGCCAGCACTCTTGCTGCGTGTGCTGCCCTTTGCGGCCGGCTGGCTGCTGTACGCCTACCTCATGAAGCTGCTCCTGTTGTACATGCAGTTCGGACGGACGGGCAGCGTCAGCATGACCGCCTCAATTGTGGCCTGTCTCAAGCGGCTCGGCACGGCAAGCCTGCTCTCGATCACGATCGGCGGATCAGCGCTGCTGGTTGTGCTGCTTCTCAGCGCCGTCTCCTTCTACTGGGCAGGGCTGCTTGCTCTTATAATTCAGCAGGCTTCCTACTTCCTGCACGGCCTGTTCCGCATCTGGTCGATCTCCGCCCAATATCATCTATGGAAATCGGGTACCGCTGACCATACATGAACCGTGTTATATGCCTTCGATGGCTGTCCATATACCGCTGCCGTTTCCAAATTAATTACAATTTTTTAACTGCAAATCAACAAATCCCTATTCCAGCTGTCTGGAAATAGGGATTTTTGTTTAAAAAAATAGTTTCCTCGTTTGCCAAATTGATAATACTCTGCTAAAATAACGAATATGTTAGTAACAACTTTGTCATCTTTGTTGTAACTTTTGTCATCAAGTCATCTTGTCGCAGCGTCGTGTAGGCAGAGTGAAACTTAAATTAACATGTTATCGAGCCGAATTCCCGCATTTACGGGAAGCGGGGGATCCGTTTTGGGTGAATTGATCTCGCTAGAGAGGGATCATAGGGTGACCTTCAACCGAACCCTTAAGCTAACCTCGCAGGCTGTGGAAGGAGCTTTTTATTTTGAAGAAGAAACTCGCGGCCGTATCCATCGGCCTTGTCCTTGCATTAAGCTTTGGAACAGGAAGCGCTTTTGCCGATTCCAAACTCAACAATGCCATTAAGCCCGTCATTGGTGTATCTTACAAATCAGGCGGAACGACAACCCAAGGGTTTGATTGCTCCGGTTTCACCACTTATATTTTCAAGAAGCTTGGAATTACCCTTCCTCGCACATCCGCAGCACAGTACAAAGTCGGAACTGCGGTATCGAAGAGCGACCTGAAGCCTGGTGATCTTGTATTCTTCAACACATCCGGCAGAGGTGTATCTCATGTCGGCATTTATGTCGGTGACGGCAAGTTTGCTCATTCTTCTTCGTCGCGCGGTGTCATTGTCAGTCCGCTGAGCCAAGATTACTATGCTAAGCGTTATGTAGGCGCCAAACGCGTCATGAGCCAAAGCACTTATAAAGCAGTAGCTGCTAACTACAACTAATAAGCAATCATATCGAATCATATAAGCCGCTGGACCGGGGATTGTAGCAGATCATCCATCCGCCGGCTTTTTTCTTGTTCTGTATATATGTATAACGTTTAAGATCGTCAAAAAGTTCCAATCGCGGCATTTTATTTTTCGATTTTTTTCGGAAGTAAGTTCCAGAAGTAAGTTGCGGGAGCAAGCGCTCCGCTTCCTACCTACCATTCCTATACCCGTTTTCAAATATAAAGAAACAGCCGTATGAACAGGCCTTCACCGGTTTATGCTAGTAATCAGATATCACATGGTTTGATCAGAGCAGCAAATGAAAAGCAAAGGAGCAGCACATTGTATGCAGGAGCCATCCATAACCTTTCATACCGTCACGATGACCGAGGAACACGCCGCCGAGATTACTTCCTGGTCTTACCCTCCCCCTTACAACATTTATGGCTGGCTGCCGTGGGAGCAAATGCAGATGCTCGGCATTGAGTTCGGCGATCCGGACATCCGTAAGCAGCAATATGTATCTGTGCTGGACCAGCAGCAGCGTCTGTGGGGATTCGGGCAGCTGTTTCCGATGCATGAGGTCACCCGGCTCGGGCTTGGCATGCGGCCTGATTGGTGCGGCCAGGGAATGGGTAAAGCCTTTGTAAAAGCGATTGTGGATGAAGCGATCCGCAGACGGCCTGCCGATGAAATCGACCTGGAGGTACTGGCTTGGAATGAACGCGCGATTCGGGCTTACGAGAAATCCGGCTTCCGGATGACGGATACGTATGAGCGGCTGACCCCGGAGGGCATGGCGCTGTTCCACTGCATGGTGTACACCCCCGCTCCAAGTGCCGGGGCAACCGATTCGGACGCCGCAGGACCGGATCAAACGATGTGAGGGTTGGCAAGTACAAATGGCACAATTTTGTGTACTTTATGTTAAGTCGGCCTTGAACGTTGCTTTTTTTGTCACAACTGGCTATGATGTCATAGGATGTTCGTTTATAATGGAAGTAAGTGCAAAAAGTGCAGTATACATAGAAGGGACGATATAACGATGCAAAAATGGATTATGAGCGGATTGTTCTTCTTTGCATGCGCCTTGGCTGTTGTGCTAATGTTTACGCTTCCAGGAAGAGAAGCTGAAATTGCAGAAGAGAAGCCTACCATGCCTGAAGTAACGCTGGATGCGGCGGCTGCAGAAGCCACGCTGAGAGCCAGCTGTATTTCCTGCCACGGTGATCAGCTCCAAGGCGGAATGGGGCCAGCCCTTGACCAAATCGGCGCAGAGATGGATGTTAATTCCATTTACAACATTATCGCTAAAGGCCGCAGACAAATGCCTGCATTCGAAAATCAGCTGCAAGCTGAAGAAATCGCCAATATCGCGCTGTATCTTTCTGAGCAAAAATAATAAGCAATCCCATGCACAAAACACGCTTGCACCGGAATTCGCTCCGGGTACAAGCGTGTTTTTAGTTGGATGGGATCATGTGGATCGAACGCGATAGCAGAGCTTACGAATCGCCTGTCCCATCATGCCCTACCAATGCCAACGTCACATAAGGGAAAGGTACTGTCGTAAGATGCCCGGAATGAATATTCTGGATGCCCGATTGTCGATCACCACTTGATAAGCCGCGTTAGCCGAAACTTTCTATATAGGATGCGCAAGAGGCCGGTCTGAACAACAAACCAACCATCGCCCTCCCGATTTATGTAGCGGAGTCTCTGCTGTCGTTCGAGCGGCTCTTCTCGTACGCTTCATTGAATTGCTGCGCTTCCTTGATGTCCACAGCCGTAATGCCGCCTTCATCCCAGGAGGTGAGGCGCAGTGTTACCGTTTTGTAGTCAATCGTGATGTAGGGATGATGCCCGAATGCTTCTGAAATGGCAGCCACTTCATCAACGAAGGCGATTCCCTTCATGAACGAGGAAAAGGTATACTTCCGTACGATCCATCTCCCCTGCTCAAACTCCCAGCCCTCCAGCTTCTCCAGATGAGCTTCTACTTCCTGCTGCGTGTAAAGCATCTTATCTTCCTCCCCATCATACCTTCCCCAAGCCGACGCCTGCTCTCTCGGGGCCATTCCTTCATCTATTGTATTCTTCCCTCAATTGGTTGATAACCGAACGGTTCTACACTAGGGCTACGAAAGCAGCCTCTTCATCCCCGATGAGAACATGGATCCTATAGTTCGTCTTGTCGTGAATAACCACCCCGCTTCCTACGGAAATGACCGGTTCGGTGCCCAAGGCGTAGAACAGATCCTCAGCCAGCGCCTCATGAACCTCCGACTTCTCCTGATGGCCCAGGTGACCCCAGTCCTCCGGGTCCATTTCAAAAAATAGATAACTATCCGGTATCCGGCCTACCGCCTCGGTCAAATCAGCCAAAATATCACCGTAATCTCTTCCGTGCCTTACACCCACATGAATCACTCCTTTCAGCCGATTCCTGATCGTATGCCTTTCATCTTATTATACCGGAAAATACGGCTAAAAAAAAAAGCCTTCCCTGACGATAAATAGGATAAAGCGTCGAACGGCGCCTGTTCTTCCACAAGAACGGTAGAAGACGAATGGATTCGCTATTTATTTCTCACGGATGAGGTGTGGTATGGAAATTTCAACACTAATTGGTTTGGTCTTAGGACTGGTCTCCGTCATCGTCGGGATGGTTCTAAAAGGCGCATCCGTCTCTGCTTTGGCTAACGGAGCCGCGTATCTTATTATTCTCGGCGGAACAGCAGCCACTTTATTCATTGGATTCCCGCTGTCAGAGCTTAAGAAGACGCCTAAGCTGGTCGCGATGACCTTTAAGAAGCAGAAACTGATGAGCAAGGCGCAGCTGATCTCCCTGTTCATGGAATGGGCATCCATCACTCGTCGGGAAGGCCTGCTCGCATTGGAGAGCAAGGTCGAGGAGATTGATGACACCTTCCTGAAGAACGGCATGCGGATGATTATTGACGGCAATGATCAGGAATTTGTCCGCGACGTCTTGATGGAGGACATCAGCGCCACGGAGGAGCGCCACCGCGCAGGGGCGCAAATCTTCTCCCAGGCCGGCATGTATGCTCCTTCCCTCGGGGTACTCGGAGCGGTTATCGGTCTGGTCGCCGCCTTGACCCATATGGAAGATATGGGCGAACTGGCTCACGCCATCGGCGCGGCCTTTATTGCAACGATGCTCGGTATTTTTACCGGTTATGTTATCTGTCACCCGATTGCTAACAAACTGAAACGTCTGTCCAAGCAGGAGGTGGAGATCCGGCTGATGATGGTTGAAGGTCTGCTGTCCATTCAATCCGGCGTTTCAACCATTGCGATCAACCAGAAACTGTCCGTATTCCTGACTCCTTCAGAACGCGCCAAATTAGCACAGAAGGGGGATGGTGCTGGTGAGCAAGAAGACTAGACACGAGCCGCATGAGGAGCATGCTGACGAGTCCTGGCTTCTGCCTTATGCCGACTTGCTGACACTGCTTCTCGCATTGTTTCTTGTCCTCTATGCCATGAGCGCAACCGATGCCAAAAAGTTTCAGGAAATGAGTGAAGCGTTCAACGTTGTCTTTACCGGCGGAACTGGCATTCTCGATTACAGCAAAACGGAGCCGAGCCCGGACCCTTCCAATCTCGAAGATTTCAAGGCGGCTCCGGCCGCAATGTCCGAGAACAAACGCCGGGAAGAGTTGAAGCGGCAAGAACAGGAAGACCTGGAGCGGCTCAAGCAGCAGCTCGATAATTACATTAAGGCCAATGGACTTAGCACTGAGCTGAGCACCAAGCTGAACCAGTCACAGCTCGTCATCACGATCCGGGACAACGCCTTGTTCGCTTCGGGGGAAGCGGTCGTGAAGCCGGAGGCGCGCGAACTGGCTGTGGCCATCGCACAAATGCTGGACAAATTCCCGGGGTATGATATTACCGTTGCCGGACATACCGATAACGTGCCGATCTCTAACAGCAAATACCCGTCCAACTGGGATTTGAGCGCCGACCGGGCGCTGCAGTTTATGAAGATACTGCTGGAGAACTCCTCCCTCGATCCTAAGCAGTTTATGCCGACCGGATACGGGGAATATCACCCGATTGCGGATAACGCAACGGTTGAAGGCCGGGCACGAAATCGCCGCGTTGAAGTTTCGATTATCCGGAAGTATCAGGACAATCCGACCTTTACCGGCATTGGTGAGGAAGTGGAGACGGAAGAAGAAGGGAACTAATCCCTGCACCCGCTATCCCGTTCGTTCGGATGAGATACGAAATAAACCGATAGGCTTATCGCCTATCGGTTTATTTTTGACCGGATATTGATGCCGGAGCATCGACTGTTCAGGTTACTCCAGCGTGTAATGAAGCAGTCGTCCAAGCTCCCTCTTCTCCTGTTCGCTTAGATCGCGCCAGGTGCCGATCTTCTGGCTTCCCAGACGGATGTTCATGATCCGGACCCGCTGCAGCCTTCTCACCTCATAGCCGAAAGCACTGCACATTCTGCGAATCTGCCGATTCTTCCCCTCGGTCAGAATGATTCGAAACACCCGCTCCGACACCCGGGTTACTTCGCAAGGGAGCGTCATTTCGCCTAATATCTTCACTCCGCTGGCCATTCCGCGCAGGAAGGAATCGGTCACCGGACGATGGACCGTCACGATATACTCCTTCTCGTGCCTGCCTTCAGAGCGCAGTATTTTGTTGACGATATCCCCGTCATTCGTAAGCAGAATAAGCCCTTCCGAATCCTTGTCCAGCCGGCCTATCGGAAAGATTCTCTCCTTATGGCCGACAAAGTCCACGATATTGCCTTTAATATGACCTTCTGTCGTACTCGTGATGCCAACCGGCTTGTTCAAAGCAATATACACATGCTTCTTCTTGGCCTGAAGCGGTTGTCCGTTTATACGAACATCATCGCCCTCTTCTGCCTGACTGCCCAGAACAGCAATGACACCGTTAATGGTTACTTTCCCGCTCTCAACCAGCTTGTCCGCTTCTCTGCGGGAGCAAAAGCCGGTCTCGCTAATAAATTTATTAATTCTCAAGATGCCATCCCCTTATTGTACGGAGTTTCTCATGATTCCTTCTGCTCTTCCTCTTCCGCGACAATCCCCGCCGCTGGCAGAACAATTACCACTTTCGTCCCTTGGCCGACCTCGCTTTCTACTTCAAGCGTTCCCTGGTGGCCCTGAATAATACGTTGGCTGACCATCAGTCCAAGGCCTGTACCGGTTTCCTTATTCGTAATAAAAGGCTCGCCCAGATGCGGCATCAATTCCGGCGGAATTCCTTCACCTTCGTCCTCGATCGTAATCTTGACCTGCTCGTTCGGCTCGGGACGCATCTCAATCCGGACGACTCCACCCTTAGGCATCGCCTCAATCGCATTCTTCAACAGATTGATGAACACCTGCTTGAGCTGGTTCTCTTCACAGTGGACAAGCGCCGGCTCCTCCGCAAAATCCAGCCTGAACTGTACGCCGTGCAGATGCGCCTGGGTGTCCAGGAAGGACAGCACCTCGCGCATAATGCCTCTGACGTCCTTCTGCTGGAAATGAACAGCCTGAGGCTTGGCGAGGATTAAAAACTCGCTCACAATCAAATTAATCCGGTCCAGCTCTGACAGCATCAGATCAATATGATCCGGATTGGCCTTCTTCGTCTCCTGCTGCAGCTGCAAAAATCCCCGCAGCGTCGTCAGCGGATTCCGGATCTCATGCGCCACCCCGGCAGCCAGTTGACCGACGGTTGTCAGCTTCTCAGAGCGTCTCAGCAGCTCTTCCATCCGGTTTCGCTCGGTTACGTCCCTGGAGACGCTGATGATCGATGTGATGTCGCCATGCTCGTCACGCACGACAGAGGTGCTGATGCTGACCTCGATCTGGCTGCCATCCTTCCGCATGCGGACCGTCTCGATCAGTGGAAGTCGCTCCCCGCCCCGCAAGCGCTGCATCCGCTCGGCCTCTTCCTGCTCCATCTCCGGCGGCACAAGGTCGGGCTTCATGCCGATCACCTCATCAGCCTTCCACCCATACATCTGCTCAAAGGCTTTATTCACACTGATGATTCGTCCGTCCGTATCGGTCGTATGAATCGCATCAGCAGTCTGGTTAATGACAGACTCCAAGTACTCCTTCACCGACAGGTTCTCGTCCACCATCTGCTTCAACTGGCTTGTGTAGTGGCCCAAGTTGCGTGTCATGGCGTTGATACGGCCAGCCAGCTGACCCAGCTCGTCACGGCTGGTTACCTCAAGCCTGCGGTCAAAATGGCCGTCTGCTACATCATTGACCGTTCCCAGTATCGCCTGAATCGGTCGGGTGAAATACCCGGCCACGATGTAGCTGCCGAATATAACAATTTCGAGCAGCACGAGTGATATCGCTACGAGACTGATCATCTGCTCCCGCATGACTGACGAGATCGCCTCATAGTCCATCACAACGCTGATGACACTCGTTGGCCGGTTGTCGGAGCTGATGGGAATGAAGCTTTTTAACACCTTTTTGTCCTGGATCGTCTGAACAAATACGACATTCTCCCCGGTAGCCACCGCTCTGTTCACAGCCTCGACATCCTGATCCAGACTTCCATATTGATAAGTTCCGAACATGATCGGCCGATTCTTCAGTTTGCGATGCGTCTCATCGCTCCCGTCCTCACGCATGGAGGGATTACCGAACGTGTCCGGGTTAATGCCCGTCACCTCCAGAATACGAGGGTTTGCCTTAATCGTTTCTTCAACGACAACATCCGGGCTCGTCACCTTGACAAAATCCTTGATATTGGAGCTTCGTATATAGGGGTCTATAATATAGTTGCGCTTGCCATCATAGTAATAACCCCATTTGTCTATAAATTCCGGGTTTGATGTGGAAAATTCAAAGGGACCGGACCAGAAGTTCTCTCCTTTCTGGCCTTGGGTCACCGACAGCACCTGCTGGTGCTCGAACAGCTCCTGAAATGCCGTATGCCAATAGCCCCAATCGGATGTGGATAACCCGATCTCTTCTTCGGCAGAGGACTTGGCGACAATAATATCGTTCCCGGACTTGACCAGAAGCGAGATATGCGTCACACCCAGCTCTGCTGCCAAATCAACAAGCTCTTCATTGGTGATGTTGCGAATATCAGGATCGAGCGACCGTGCAGCATTGATGGACGCCACACGCAGCATATCGGCAAACACACCATCGACGTAACCGGAACTGTAAGCTGTCTGTTCCACCGTAATGGCAATTTGGGTAGCGGCCATGACCATTTTGGCCTCACTGTCCTGCTGCAAATTTTCCTGTGTTGTATAATAGTTCAATGTTATATTAAGCAGAAGAATAAATAATACCGAGATCGACAAGATCATCGACAGTTTTGTTTTGATTGACAATGGCCTCTTCACCTTTCCGCTGTTGCCATAGGCGACTGAAAGCACTATTAACCCCATGATACCTTGATCAGGTACGTTTGAAAAGAATTTCGTCCGAATTACAAAAACGGCTACAGTGTGATTTTCGGCTCCTTCGGGGTATAGGTTAAGGTGGAAAAACGGATAATTTCACTACCGATGTCCACAAGTTACTCACAAATACACAACCACCTTGGGGATAATGTGTATAACTATGTGCATAACCAGGCGGTTATCCACAGATATGTCCACAACATGTTAACAAACGAATGAACGTTCGTTGTATAATAGAAGAAAATACAGCTTATTGACGTATAATCGAAGGGAGATCTAGAGTTTCATGTCATTTTCGGATTCGCTTGCTGTGGATAAAGATCAACATATATATTGGATGCAGGAAGCCATTAAAGAGGCGCAAAAAGCAGAAGAACGCGGTGAGGTCCCGATCGGGGCCGTCATTGTCCGCGGAGATGAAATTGTAGGGCGCGGCTTCAATCTTCGCGAGACCACCTTCGATGCAACCGCCCATGCGGAGATGGTAGCTATCCGTGAGGCCAGCCGCACGCTCGGAGCCTGGCGTCTGCTGGATTGCAGCCTGTACGTCACCCTGGAGCCCTGTCCGATGTGTGCCGGTGCGATTGTACAATCCCGCATTCCTCAGGTCATCTACGGCACGAGAGACCCCAAAGCCGGCTGCGCAGGCACCTTGATGAATCTGCTTCAAGAGCCGCGATTTAACCATCGCACGATGGTCGTGGAGGGCATTCTTCAAGCTGAATGCGCCGCTCTGCTCACCCAGTTTTTCCGCAAACTGCGTGGTAAAGCTTAGCATGTTGATCTGTGGTTATCCACAGCCAAGTGGCCCCTCGGCCACCTAGACAAGCCCTTTGGTTATGTATAGTGACAGCAAAGCCCGGTCTCTGTGGAGACCGGGCTTTCGCTGCAATGAAAACGAATAAAGAGAATTAATACCCGTAGTACATTGCCTCTTCGAATTCTTCCATGGTAACAACATCAGCATCTTGTGGGATGCCTACTTTAAATTCTGCTGTCTCATTGATTTTCGTGTAATGAGAGCTTCC
Source organism: Paenibacillus sp. 7541 (assembly GCF_002276395.1). NCBI lineage: Bacteria > Bacillati > Bacillota > Bacilli > Caryophanales > Paenibacillaceae > Paenibacillus > Paenibacillus sp. 7541. The sequence continues at coordinate 12,923 of NZ_NQLZ01000056.1, forward strand.
TTTGAATACAAGCTTCATGTTGTCGCTGGACTCAGGATCGTTGAAGACCAGGTCAGCCGTCACATCTTGGTATACAGGGAAGTCTTTTTTGTTGATAGCGGTATTGATATTGAAGCTGTTGATCACGAGAAACTCATTCAATTCCTCAAGTGCGATCTTCAGATCTTCTTGACTCACCGAAGTGATGGATTCTCTCGCTTCATCAATCTCTGCTTGCGTCAGACCGACCAGTTCACGATATTCTTCCTTGGCAATGATGTCAAGGATCTTAGGAAGCACATTGTTGACGATCAGCTCTACAGCTTCATTCACATTGTCGTTATTAATGGAGAATTGAATGATTTGCTTCGTCTCAATGCCTTCTGGAAGGCTAACATCGGATGCCGCGATTTCTTTGAAGTATTTCTCTTCGTCAAACTCACTCATGAATGCTTCAAGGATTTCATTCGAGAACTCTTGGGATTTCTTCGCATCCAGTGTGGCCGGATTGAAGGATTCCCCAGCTTCCTCAGCAAGCTCCTTCAGATCAAGAACTAGGAATTTGCCTACAACTTCTTCAGGCAGCGGCAGCATCGGGATATTCGGAACCTTCACATAGATTTTCTCCTGCGTCATCACCATATCCAGATTGAAGGACATGGCCATATCGCCCTTCAAGTTAATTCCCATTTTAAACTCGGCTTGCATCGGATCGGCTTGGTATACCCCATCCAGCGTGACTTCTGCATTCTTCAGGACATTAAGAGCAAGCTCCGCATCTGCAGTATTTATTTCGGCAATGTTCATTACCAGATCCTCAATGACGAATTTGCTGCTCATCTCATAGGAAGTCATTGCTGTTGCACTCTTCAGTGAATTGACCATAGCAGCTTTCGGCTCGTCTTTCTTGGCGCAGCCAGCGAGAACGACTGTTACGGACAGTAGCAGCGTTAACATAATGGCTACTAACTTCTTGTTCATTAAAAACTCTCCCCTCTAGATCTTAAGAAAAAAATAACAGACCTTTTCATCATAACCTATTTTGTCAGATTGAGAAACACTATTTGGAATTTTTTCTGAAATATCTCAGTTGTTTTGAAATCAAACTTCTTTATTCCAAATGATGTCGTGTTATTTGTAAGGGCCCTTTGAATAACACTTTCCCCTTTATACGAGGTGGAGTCAGAAAGAGTTTCAGAAAAAAATCAGGCTTTTTCTCATTAGACGAAAAAGAGCCTCCCGCACGATCGCAGGAAGCTCCAATCTTCTGTTATTCTCCTCATACAGCCGGCTCTGCATCGAGCCTACCCTTCTGGATTAAAGTTACCCGACTGCTTGCGAATTTTCGCACGATGCGATCCGGACAGCGGCTCTTGCCCACCACGATGCTGTTCCTCACGCTCGCGCTTTGGCTCCTGCGCCTCCGGCACCGGAACAGATTTCGGTTTGCTCATGCCATGACCTCCATTTCAATTGCTGGGATAGCTGCCTTCCCAGGTGTTTGCCTGGCCTTGTGTCGACCTTGCCGGCATGATCAGGACCTGGGTCCTATAATCAACGATCCCGGTCAGTGATGTGTGATTTGCTGAAGCGCTTGTGCGCATTCATGAATGTGACGTGTGTAATCACTAACCATCCCTTGAATGTTCTCGTTGCGCTCATCCGTCGTAGCGCCCGCTCGCTCCACATCGACCAGATCCACTCTCACTTCCCTGGAATCCACGTAGGTGCATTGAAAGTCGAATGAATAGTCCTGTCTCCCTGCCGTATCAATATGGATCCGGACAGCTTGAGGATTCCCTTCGTCTGCAGCTACCTCGGCCCGGTCTCCTGGCTTCAGAATCGTCCCGAGTCTTTCTTGCCAGGCACTGACCAGCGTTTCCTGATTTACATTCAGCTCTGAGTTCATCATTCACACCTCCCCTTCCTTATAAATTGCGGAGATGCATGTTGTTTTATACAAAAAAAGCCGTCCCCCGAAGGGAACAGCTTACTCTACATATGTATGGCGGAGAGGATGGGATTCGAACCCATGTGGAGTTGCCCCCTAACGGTTTTCAAGACCGCCCCGTTATGACCGCTTCGGTACCTCTCCAAGTGGTATAAAGCTCTTCCATGAATCACATGCGAAGATCATTATACCACAGAACGACAACAATTATCAAATATTATTTATCCTTCGGAGCAATCACATTCACATTGCCCATGTAAGGACGAAGAACCTCCGGAATTACGACGCTGCCGTCCGCTTGCTGGTAGTTCTCGAGAATAGCCGCTACCGTCCGACCCACGGCAAGCCCCGATCCATTCAAGGTATGCACGAACTCCGGCTTCGCTTTCGCTTCCGGGCGGAAACGAATATTCGCGCGGCGGGCCTGGAAGTCCCCGATATTCGAGCAGGAAGAGATTTCACGGTACATCCCGCTCTCCGGCAGCCATACCTCCAGGTCGTAGGTTTTCGTGGAACCAAATCCCATGTCGCCCGTGCACAGCAGCATCACGCGATATGGAAGCTCCAGAAGCTGAAGTACACGTTCTGCATCTGCAGTCATCTTCTCAAGCTCTTCAAAAGATTGATCCGGATGTACTATCTTCACCATTTCAACCTTGTTAAATTGATGCTGGCGAATCAGGCCTCGCGTATCACGTCCGGCTGCACCCGCCTCAGAACGGAAGCAGGAGCTGTAAGCCACATAATACTTTGGCAATTCTTGAGCGCTCAAAATTTCCTCGCGGTGATAGTTTGTAACAGGCACTTCCGCCGTCGGGATGAGATAGTAATCCGTGTCGCTCAGCTTGAACAGATCCTCTTCAAATTTAGGAAGTTGGCCTGTTCCGTACAGGCTGTCCCGGTTGACGATATAGGGAGGAAGCATTTCTTCATAACCGTGTTTATCGCTGTGCAGGTCCATCATGAAGTTAATCAGCGCGCGTTCAAGTCGAGCTCCGAGTCCTTTATAGAACGTGAATCGAGAGCCTGTGACCTTGCCTGCTGCTTCAAAATCAAGAATGTCCGTACTTTGGGCAATTTCCCAGTGAGCCTTCGGCTGAAAATCGAACGTCCGCGGCTCGGACCAGCGGCGAACCTCTACATTCTCCTCTTCGGAAGCCCCGACCGGCACACTTTCATGAGGAATATTCGGAATGGCCAGCGTCAGCTCGGAAATCTGGTTCTCAAGCTCACGAACCTCTTCATCCAAACTTTTGATACGGTCGGACACCTCACGCATTTCTACAATGAGATCGTCTGCATTTTCACGGTTCTTCTTCAATCTCGCCACTTCAGCTGATACCGTATTCCGCCGGTTCTTCAAGTTCTCGCTTTCCTGGAGAAGCTCACGCCGCCGTGCATCCAGCTCGGGGAAATCCGAGATCAAATCAAGCGATTTGCCGCGGTTCTTCAATGCTTCCTCTACGCGGTGATAGTCGTTGCGCAATATTTTTACGTCTAACACGGGAAACCCTCCTAAATAACATCCAAATTCCACTTGTTTAAGAAAAACAAACTTGACTCTTGCAACAAGAGTCAAGATGTTTTCTCTATTCTTTTATTGTACACCAGTTCGACTTGCTTCCACCATCTCAATAAAATACTGATGCAATCGGAAATCATCCGTCAGCTCCGGATGGAAGGATGCAGCCAGAAGATGCCCCTGACGCGCGGTCACAATCTCATCCTTATAGGTCGACAGCACCTCGACGTCCGACCCTACCTCCATAATCAGGGGAGCACGGATAAATACCGCGCGTATGGGCTCGTCAATACCCTTCACAACCAAATCGGTCTCAAAGCTTTCACGCTGCCGGCCAAAAGCGTTGCGGGCCACGGTCATATTCATCAGCTTCAGATGAGCTTCCTCATGGCCGTCAATCCGTTCAGCCAGCACGATCAGTCCTGCGCATGTTCCGAAAATTGGCTTGCCCTGCTCTGAAAACTGCCGGATGGCTTCCATAAATCCGTATTTGCGCATCAGCTTGCCGATGGTAGTGCTTTCTCCTCCGGGAATGATCAGCCCGTCCAAATCCTCCAGCTGCTCCACCCGTTTGACTGGAACGCCATCGGCACCAGCAAGCGATATGCTGCGAATATGCTCTGTAACGGCACCCTGCAGTGCCAGTACGCCGATCTTCATGTTACCCCTTCTCTCTCTTACCAACCGCGATCCTGCATCCGCTCAGCAGGCGACAGCTTGGAAATCTCGATGCCTTTCATCGGGGTGCCCAGGTTTTTAGATACCTCGGCAATCAATTTATAATCTTCATAATGTGTGGTAGCTTCAACGATAGCACGAGCGAACTTCTCCGGATTGTCGGACTTGAAAATACCGGAGCCTACGAATACGCCGTCTGCCCCGAGATGCATCATCAAAGCCGCATCCGCAGGCGTTGCAATTCCACCAGCAGCGAAGTTCACGACAGGCAGCTTGCCCGATTCATGTACAGTTTTCAGCAGATCATAGGATACACCCAAATTCTTCGCTTCGGCATATAGCTCGTCCTTCGACATGTTCTGCACTTTACGAATTTGGCTGTTGATCAGACGCATATGACGAACAGCTTCCACGATGTTCCCTGTTCCCGGCTCACCCTTCGTACGGATCATGGATGCACCCTCACCGATCCGTCTGAGCGCTTCACCGATGTCCTTGGCGCCGCACACGAAAGGAACGGTAAAATCCCATTTATCGATATGGAAAACTTCATCAGCCGGCGTCAGGACCTCGCTCTCGTCCAAGTAATCAACACCGAGAGACTCAAGTACCTTCGCCTCGACATAATGACCGATACGAGCTTTAGCCATTACCGGAATGGATACGACCTTCATGACTTCCTCCACAATGGTAGGGTCCGCCATGCGAGCCACGCCGCCTGCCGCACGAATGTCAGAAGGGACTCTTTCCAGTGCCATAACGGCAGTTGCGCCAGCAGCCTCGGCAATCTTCGCTTGCTCTGCGTTCATGACGTCCATGATGACGCCGCCTTTTTGCATTTCTGCCATGCCTCTTTTTACAGTAGCTGTTCCTGTTTCCATATGCCCTAGCCTCCCGAATAATACGATATATCTGAATCGCCACAAGCGATGCCAGTGGTATGTTAATTCATCACGCTGTCCGTAACTTTGTCCATGAATCTAACTTGATATTTTACCCCAATCAACTCAAATATACAACCCATTTACTCGGGATTTATACGTTTCGGTTAAAAAAGATTTTTGATCGATTCGAACAGATCTGCGAAGAACTGTGAGATTGCACGCATCAACAGCTTGAACCATCCCGCCTTCTCAACCTCGTCAGCTGTAATCAAATTGACCGTTACCGTCTGCTCACTGTCCATACCTTCTACTGTATAAGAGTATGTCACGGTGCCTACTTTTGTATCCTTCGCAACTGGCGCCGTCAGATTGTTGCTGTCGATGGTCGCTTCAAAGTTGATGTTAGCACCACTCGATCCTTTAGGAAGCATGAAGCTTACCGGCTTGTCCGTTACAATGGCAGCTTCTGTAGCCTTGCCCTTGCTGACCTGGATATTCTCAAAACCTTCTACCGTCGATTGTGCCGGTACAACCTCTTTGATTTCAAAATTGTCGAAGCCGTAATCCAGCACCTTGCGTGTTTCCTGGAAACGAGCGCCTTCCGATTTAGTCCCCATCACCACACTGATCAGACGCATGCCATCCCGTTCAGCCGTCCCTGCAAAGCAGTATCCTGCTGCCGACGTATGTCCGGTCTTCATACCATCAAGGCCTTCATAGGCATAAGCTTTAAAGTTGGTAATATCCTTGTTGGACTCCAGCATCCAGTTGTAGTTAATGATTGGATCCTTATCCCGTTCACGAAACTTATAGGACGGAATCGCCGTAAACTCGGCAAAATCCGGATGGTCCATGACGATGTGTTTAACAAGAAGTGCGGCGTCCATGGCGGACATCACCGTTTCGCGATCTTCTTGTGGACGGAATTTCTCTGGCATATCGGCCCGGCTCAAACCTGTTGAGTTAATAAAAAAGGCCGTTTCCATTCCCATTTGCTTCGCGGTTTCGTTCATCATGTTGACAAACTCTGCCTCGGTGCCTGCCACATACTCCGCCAGGGCAACCGTCGCATCGTTCGCCGAGCCTACCGCCATCGCGATGTACAGCTCTCTTACCGTATGCTGATCGCCCTCAGCAAGGAAGATGCGGGAGCCTACGCTCTTAGCTGCATTCTCCCGCACCGTGACGACATCATCCCAAGAGATGATGCCTTGCTTCACCTGCTCAGCCACAATATACTCTGTCATCATCTTCGTCATACTGGCGGGTGGCAACGCCACGTCAGCGTCGATGTTCAACAGTATCTGACCTGTGGTTGGCTCCAGCAGCACAGCGGATTTCACTTCGAGCCCGAGCTGATCTATGGATGGTACCTTGTCTGGCTTCGAATTGGTCGTAGTCGTCGCTTCCGTTTCATCGGTGCTTGTCGTCTCCGCCGTCGCTACCAGGTGGGACGCGGCGAAAGATACGGCCGGGACGGTGGAAAAGCCCAATATATTAACGAGCATCAAGGATGCTATAGTTCGTTGTACGATTTTACGTTTCTTTCTTGCAGACTTCTCTATCAATGGAATTACTCCCCTCTAATTCTCAATAAGTCAATTGCTTGTTCTATTCTATCATAGGGGGGGTATCAAAAAAAGACAAGCCAACCGAAATCCGGCAGGCTTGTCCGAGGAAATAAATTACATATATTCGCAGTTGATGTATAATCTGCTGTTAACCCGAGAGTAAAACATCAAAAGGCTCCTTCTTACAAGGAATAGTTAGGCGCTTCCTTCGTAATTTGAATGTTATGCGGATGGCTCTCGCGAAGACCCGCACCCGTGATGCGAACGAATTGGGTATCGTTACGAAGCTCTTCCAGATCCTTCGTTCCGCAATAACCCATACCAGAGCGCAGACCGCCGATCAGCTGATGGATTGTATCCGCAAGCGGCCCCTTATAAGCTACGCGACCTTCGATCCCCTCAGGAACCAGCTTCTTGTCATCCTCCTGGAAGTAGCGGTCCTTGCTGCCTTGCTTCATAGCAGCCATGGAGCCCATACCACGATAAGCTTTGAAGCGACGGCCTTGGTAAATTTCGAATTCACCAGGGCTTTCCTCCGTGCCGGCAAACATGCTGCCCAGCATGACGGCGTGTGCGCCTGCGGCGATTGCCTTCGTAATCTCACCGGAATATTTGATACCGCCGTCAGCAATAATCGGAATACCGTATTCCTTCGCTACGGTAGCACAGTCATAGATGGCTGTAATTTGCGGCACACCGATACCAGCAATAACCCGGGTTGTACAGATGGAGCCTGGTCCAATGCCGACTTTTACTACAGATGCTCCGGCTTCGATCAGCTCGCGAGTTCCTTCACCTGTCGCCACGTTACCAGCAATGATCGTAAGATCCGGATAACGCTCACGCAGCTTGCGCACAGCCTCGATAATGTTAATATGATGGCCGTGAGCCGAATCCACCGTGATCACGTCTACGCCTGCCTGAACAAGCGCCTCTGCACGGTCAAAGGTGTCTTTGGAGATACCGATGGCAGCGCCCACCAACAGACGACCTTGCGCATCCTTGGCGGCGTTCGGGAACTGGATTGCTTTCTCGATGTCCTTGATCGTAATAAGGCCTTTCAGGACGTTGCTCTCATCCACGAGAGGAAGCTTCTCGATTTTATGCTTTTGCAGAATCGACTCCGCATCCTGCAGCGTTGTGCCAACCGGAGCAGTGACCAGATTCTCGCTGGTCATTACATCGCGGATCACGGTGTTGTAGTCGTGGACGAAACGGAGGTCACGATTCGTCAAAATCCCGATCAGCTTATTATGCTCATCAACAATTGGCACACCGGAAATCCGGAATTTGCCCATCAGTTTCTCAGCATCAGCTACCAGGTTGTCAGCCCGAAGGGAAAATGGATTCGTAATGACGCCGCTCTCTGAGCGCTTCACCCGATCGACTTCCTCCGCTTGCTGTTCGATTGTCATATTTTTATGAATGATACCGATTCCACCTTCTCTAGCAATGGCAATCGCCAGAGGCGCCTCTGTAACGGTGTCCATTCCGGCACTGATCAATGGAATGTTCAACTTCACATGTTCACTTAATCTTGTGGTCACATCCACTTCCTTAGGGAGTACCTCGGATTTTCTAGGAACCAATAATACATCGTCAAAAGTAAAGCCTTCCTTGCTAAACTTATCTTCCCACACCTGGGTTATTCCTCCTTTGTTTGTCGTCTTCCGGCGGACTTTAAATATAGTTTCAAGGCTGGATGGGACGGCGTTTTCTGTATTTTCAGAAATATATTATTGCAATCTTAGCAAAGGGCCTATAGGCTGTCAAGGCATTGGAACAGACCTTTTTCTGCATAGCTGCACCATCCATTCAGGGCAATATCCGTGTCTACCGTGAACGGACAAAGTCCGTCCATATCCTTACATAACAACTAATTAAATGCTGTACATATACAAAACACCATTCGGTGAGGAATGTTGGGACCACTCGGTAAAGCTGCTTTAGTATGCCCAGCGTGCAATGCATTAAAACGGTCCGGATGACCTGCAGAAGCAGGCAAGATAGACTTCATCACAGCAAACATGAGATTCACGAATAGCTTTATGCCAAAAGGAAAGACAAAAAACAAGCTCGCTATCGACGAATCGATAACGAGCTTGTTCGGTTGTTCGCC
>NZ_NQLZ01000057.1:0-20721 GCF_002276395.1 Paenibacillus sp. 7541
CCTCTTCTGACTGTATCCGCCCCTAGGATCGACTCCTCACGGGAAGATGAAAGAACCTTTCAGGCCCTCACAGTTCTATTTTATGTACGTGATGCATCTTTGACACGAAAGACAGGGCCTATTTGCCGGAAATCGGGCGTTGTCCCATTCGGGCCGGGTTGTCGGTTCATACAATACCTAAGCAACGGTTCATTGAGAAGGGAGATTGCCACGCATGGACTACACCCGGATCATGCAATCACTGCTTACGGAGACGAAACTTCTCGCGCGAAACGTTCAAGGAGAGCATCGGCGGATTCTCACGTTTCATGACCCTAGTCTGTACAGGGAATGCATCAGCCAATGGAAACATCTCGCCGATCACGGTCCCCTGCATCCCTCTGTCACCTGCTCCCCTCTCACCCAAACGATCATTGCGCCCGCTTCCCGAACTGCTGTCATCGAAAAAGAATTCCGGGAGGAGCTAACCGTGGAAGAGGACAGCCGCATTCACATCCATGCGGTTCAGGGCAGCATCGCCACGCTGACCGGCATTCCTTGGGGAGTCAAGCACATCAAAGCACCGCAAGCATGGTCCGTTTCTACCGGCCACCGCATCAAGATTGGCGTCATTGATACCGGCGTTGACTTTGCCCACCCGGATCTGAAGCATTCGCTTGGCCGGGGGATCAACCTGGTCAACCGCGCCATTCCGCCTTATGACGATAACGGGCACGGAACCCATATATCCGGCACAATTGCCGCCGCCAACAGCACGCGAGGCATGATCGGCGTCGCACCGAGATCGATTGTGTACCCCGTCAAAGCCTTCGATCATAACGGGTCCGCGTTTGTGTCCGACATTGTGCTTGCCATCGACTGGTGCATCCGCAATCAGGTCGACATTATCAATATGAGCTTCGGCATGCAGAGCCGAAGCCGGGCCCTTCTCGAAGTGGTCGGCAAGGCCAATCAATCCGGGGTCATCATCGTCGCCTCGTCCGGCAACGACGGGAAGCGCCGCACTGCCGACTATCCGGCTCGTTATCCGCAAACGATATCCGTAGGGGCGACGGACCGCAACCGCAAAATCCCCTCCTTCAGCAACCGCGGGCAATTTGTTGACATTTATGCGCCTGGGGACAAAATCGTCTCCGCCTGGCTTCAGGGAAGATACCATGAAATGAGCGGCACCTCCATGGCCACCTCCCATATCAGCGGAACGATCGCATTGCTGCTCGCGCAAAGGCCCGGACTTCGGACAACGGCGATCAAGTCGCTCCTGCGCCGAACCTCCACGCCGCTCAGGCTGCGCAAAGGCTACAGCCATTCCGACGGTGAAGTGAACGCCCTGAAATTTCTGCGTGAAGGAATGAAGCTGCAAGGGTAGTTCTGCACCCGGATCAGAATGAACCCGCAGCAAGTGGAACGTGCTCAGAACATGACAACGAAACGATGATGGAACGATGAAATGATGAAACGACGAAGCGGCAACGCCATCTTGCATCCAACGACAAACAGCCGCCTTTCCTCCAGGGAAAGACGGCTGCTACCCGCGTTCTTATTCGACAAAAATCTACATCCGCTCCGGAGCGGATACGCCAACAAGGCGCAGCACGTTGGCAATGACGGTGCGAACAGCGCTCAAAAGCGCGAGACGCGCCTGGGTTTGCGCCGCATCTTCCGTAATGACACGCTGCGCTTTGTAATAGCTGTGGAACAGCGAGGACAGCTCGTACACATAACGGATCAGACGATGCGGAGCATAGTTGTCCGCAGCCACCGACACTTCTTGCGGAAGCTCGCCCATTTTGCGTAAAATGTCGTATTCATGCTCCGATTGCAGCACATGCAGATTCACCTCGGACAGCGGCTGAACCTCAACGCCCTGCTCCTCGGCTTGACGGAACACGCTGCAAATCCGGGCATGGGCATATTGAACATAGAAGACCGGGTTCTCGTTCGATGTCGAAACCGCCAGATCCATATCGAAGTCCAGATGAGAATCCATACTGCGCATCGTGAAGAAATAGCGGATCGCATCCACACCCACTTCATCCATCAGATCCTCCATCGTAACCGCTTTGCCTGTCCGCTTGGACATCTTCACCTTTTCCCCGTTCTGGAACAGGCTGACCATCTGGGCGATCAGCACCGTCAGCTTGCCAGGGTCAAAACCGAGCGCTTCCATAGCCGCCTTCATCCGCGGAATGTAGCCATGGTGATCGGCGCCCCAGATGTTGATCATGCGGTCGAAGCCTCTTTCGTACTTGTTGCGATGATAAGCAATATCAGGCGTCAGGTAGGTATAGGTGCCGTCGTTCTTCACTAGCACCCGGTCCTTGTCATCGCCATAGTCGGTCGTCCGCAGCCAGGTAGCTCCGTCCTGCTCGTAGGCTTCCCCTTTGTTCTTCAGTTCGTTCAATGCTTTCTCAACCAGACCATCCTCATACAGGGACGTCTCACTGAACCATTCGTCAAAATGCACCCGGAAACGATTCAAATCGCGCTTGATCTTGTCCAGCTCTTTCCCGAGGCCATATTCGCGCAGGAATGCGGTCCGCTCCGCCGGGTCCATCGACAGAAGGGCGTCGCCCTTCTCAGCGACCAGTTCCTTGGCAAAGCCGATAATATCCTCGCCGTGATAGCCGTCCTCCGGCATTTCAGCATCCTGCCCCAGCTCCTGCAAGTACCGGGCTTCGATGGACTTGCACAAGTTCATCACCTGGTTACCCGCATCATTAATGTAATATTCGCGCGTCACTTCATAGCCGGCATAATCGAGCAAATTGCACAGTGCATCCCCTACCGCGGCGCCCCGAGCATGCCCCAGATGCAGGCTTCCGGTCGGATTCGCGCTGACAAACTCGACCTGAACTCGCTGGCCTTTGCCGAGATCGACACGGCCATAGTCTGCCCCCTGCTGCTGCACGAGCTCGACAACCGGGTACAGATAGCTCTTGTCCAGCGTAAAGTTGATAAAGCCCGGTCCGGCGATGTCCGCCTTCTCGATCGACGCCTTCTCCTTGTCGAGATGCTCCACAATCGCCTCGGCGATCTGCCGAGGGTTCTTCTTCGCAATGCGCGTCAGTTGCATCGCCAGGTTCGTGGCGAGGTCTCCGTGCGCCTTATCCTTGGGCACTTCAAGCAGAACTTGAGGCAGCTCCTCCCGGGATACGAGCCCTGCCGCTACCGCAGCGTCGCCCACCGCTTCGGCCACCAGGCTGTTAATGTGATCTAATGGATTCAATGTCATGATTCTTGATCCTCCTGAATGCTCAAACTAATGGAAAAATGTCCTGAATAATCTTCGAACACATATAAGTCATACTCCCATGCCGCACGTCCGGACATGCCGTCAACGACCAGCTCCATTCGCTGGGTATGGGTAGATAATTGAAATGATGTAAACGGAGAACGGTAAAACCCCGGCAAGCGCTGCCCCAGCATAAAGGACTGTTCTGACTCCACCTCGCCGTGGCGGATGATCTTCACCTCGTCCTCGCTCAGCTTCAGCATCGTCCGGGTCTCTCCCTGATGAGGGCCAAGCTTCGGCTCGATGTAGCGCACGTACAGGGCTTTGCCCCTGGCGAACACCTCTGCCTCCAGCTCATGCACCGTCTTCTCGCCCTCATGGAGGCTTTGAAGCCGGATGGCCGCTTGTTTTCGAACTGACATCGTACCGCTCCTCTATCTTTGGCTCAGCCCATCCTGTTCATGCCGCATTGCCGTAATCCAGCAATACGCTTATGGCCTTTCCGGCGGCTGATTAAAGTAACGTATTCTATCATAGTATATTTTCATGATTTCATAAACCATTGAAACTTGCAAGCAGGCTAACATTATCAAATATTCGGGAATCAGCGGCTCTCAGCAAGGCTAAACCGATGTTTACATGCAGCATAATCTACCAATCCGGTAACCAGGTGCAAGGAAATCTTCTATTCTTATGTAGAATCGCCACGAAACCGGCATCTTATGCCTGTCCGGATCAAGGGCTATACATGCTCAAGCGATGGTGTGACGAAGCTGCAAATACCAGGCCGTGGCTCTGTATGTATATATAAGGAAGCGGGCATCCGCTATACATCACGAATACCCGCATGGGAACAAGCTCTAGGAGGGTGCACGAACCTGTGTATACAAAGGGAGCTGCACCGCTCGAAGGCGCGGGCCCGATCCCCTCCCTTGCCCCTATTGCTTACAGCGGCAGCAGAGCTACCTTATCACGCTGCTCCAGCTTCGCTACCATCTCTGTCCAGGCCTGCGGCTTCTCCGGCAGGACAGCATAATAACGCTTCAGGAAATGGACGATCAGCTCTGCCGGCAGCTCCTGCAGCTCATCATCGCTTGGCATGAAGCACAGATCCAGGCCGGTAACGGCTTCACCGTCATTGTTCCAGGATGGATGGACATAATCGATGTCCGTACGCTTATACCCGAGATGGGACAGCACCTCCCGGCGAACGAACGGATCCATCGGCTTCACGCCGCCGAACTCATAGTCCTGAACACGATATGGATCATAGATTTCGGCGAACATGCCAAACAGCTCCTTGCCGTTCTCCGCGGCCAGACGGTTCAGATCCTTGAGCCGCTGCTGGGCCAGAAAACGGCCGATACCCAGCCCTTCACGGCCGACGATTGTAAAGTCCGTCATCGCCACGTTCCAATCCTCGTAATAGCGGTACTCGGTTGTGCCGACAACCTCACCCTCATGAACAGCGACAAAGACACGGATGCCCGGGTCCTCCAGCGGCTCCTTCCACAGACTGAACTCCAGCACTTCCTCCGGCGGAAACACCTCCTGCATCAGGTTGTGCATTTTGCGAAATAGCGGGTCTTCAATGCTTGTAATACGGATATATTCCATGTTCGTAACGGCCTCCTTAAACAGCTTCATGATTTAAAAGGGTTTCTCCATTCCATCAGCGCCCCGTAATTGCAGGATTCCTCGTCCTCCAGATAATTCTCGGCTACGCCAAGCGGCGTACGTCCGCAGCGCAGCAGAAACGTGATCACCGGGTCCTTGATCTCGCCCCGAACGACCGCATCCAGATACGCTTCCGCCGACATCTGCCCGGCATATCGGTGATAGCCTGGCATTCGCCCGCCGCCGAGCAGGCGGTCCAGCTTCTTCTCAACAGTGACATGATACAGCGACTGAAGCAGCCACTTGCCCAGACCGAGCTTGCGAAAGCGCGGGCGAACGCAAATATCCGCTACATACAGCGTGTTGCCATCCGGCTTGTGTGTCCGAATATAGCCATGATCGGTTGTGTCCGCCCAGGAATGCGCCGGCTTCGCGGGATCAAAATCGACGATCAACGAGGTCACCGATCCTGCGAGCACCCCATCCACCTCAATGCACAGCGCCCCCTCCGGGAAGCGGCTCACATGCTCGTGAAGCTGCTCCTTGTTCCACCACTGCTCCGGCGGATACGGAGGCGGAAAGGTCTCGGATTGGATCACGATCAGTTCGTCGAAATCAGCTTCTGTATAACTTCGAATGACCGCCGGAACTGGCCGGGCGTCCTCAAATACGTAAAGCTGCTGATTATACTGGGTCATATCACGCATCCTTTCTTCGCTTATTCATTTCGTTGTTTATATAGAAGGTTGGCTTCTGCTGTACCATGCCGTCCGTGCCCTACTTCCAATCCGGGTACAGGTCGGTGCGCCGGTCACGCCACGTCGTTACGGAGCCCTTCTCGCGCACCTGATAGAGCAGATCGAGGTCCAGGTCGGCCGTAATGATCATATCGTTGTTCAGTTCTCCTTCGGCAAGCAGCCCTTTCGGCGGAAACGGAATGTCGTTCGGGGTAATGATCGCTGCCTGACCGAAATTGGCCCGCATCAGATCCACCGTTGGCAGCGCGCCGACCGTGCCGGTCAACACCACATACACCTGGTTCTCGATTGCCCGGGCATGGCTCGTATAGCGGACGCGGTGGAAACCGTGCCGATCATCCGTGCAGGACGGGCAGAAGATGACGTCTGCGCCTTTGGCCTTCGCCATCCGGACAATCTCCGGAAACTCAATGTCGTAGCAGGTGAGCATGGCGATTGTTCCTTTTTCCGTTTCAAAAACCTCCAGCCCTTCACCAGCGCCCATATTCCAGCCGGTAATCTCTGAAGGCGTAATATGAATCTTGGCCTGCTCGGCGATGCGTCCGTCCGGGTAGAACAGATGCGCCACATTGTACAGCTTGCCTTCCCGGCGAATGACATGCGTCCCTCCGATAATGTGCATGCCGTAACGCTTGGCGAAGCCCTGGAACAGCTCACGGTACTGATCTGTAAAATCAGGCAGATCATTGATCGTCAAAGCATGGCCCTGCGCATCTCCGATCGACATCAGCTGCGTCGTGAAAAACTCCGGAAAGAGCACGAAATCGGCCTCGAATTCCTCGGCGGCCCGGATATAATGCTCGGATTGTCTAGCGAAATCGTCAAATGATTGTATGGTATGCAGATGATACTGCACAGCGGAAACGCGAAATTTCATGCTTCTCCTCCTTGGGATTCCATTCTGAATCCATTATATAAGATTTTAAAGGGTGAGCCTATGTCCAAGGATGTCCCGTGTCCTCTACTTCTGCAGGCATGTCCACAGTCTGTCCAGAGAAATTAGTGAGAGAAATTATGGAATTCTTTGAACCGATCCAGCCTGCGGGACGTACTACATGTATACACCCATTATAAGGAGGTCTTTCATTGAAGAAAAGTTTATCACGGATACTGATCGTGATCCTTGCGGTCATGCTGCTCCTGCCGACAGCGGCCATGGCATCCGGTACTGACCCGTCTAATGAAGCGAAATCGGGACAGAACCTGGAGACGATTGCCGCCGAGAAGGCGTCCCTGCTGACACAGGCGTACGGGACGATCAGCGTGCAGTACGCACTTATCGATCAGGGTGAGATCTTGTTGTCAGGGCAGTCCGGCATGAACGATATGGCCGGGGAAATCCCGCTCACCAATGAAACGATGTATGGCATAGGTTCAACAAGCAAAGTATTTACAACCGCTGCAGTTTTGAAATTGGCAGATCAAGGAAGGATCGACCTGGATACTCCGCTGGTGGAGTACATACCGGATTTTAAAATGAAAGACGAACGCTATAAGCTCATCACGCCGCGCATGCTGCTGAATCATTCGTCCGGCCTGCACGGTTCGACGCTGATCAACGCGTTCCTGTTCGCGGATTCAGACCCTTATGCTAAAGAGTCACTGCTTCAGCATCTGGCGAATCAGACTCTGAAAGCCGACCCAGGTGCGTTCTCCGTGTACTCCAACGACAGCTTTACACTTGCTGAGATTTTGGTGGAACGGGTAAGCGGAACGGATTATACCGCATTTATTCATCAGCATTTTACCGGCCCGCTCAACATGAACAACACCAAGACATCTCAGGATGCACTGGACCCTGACCAATTGGCGGGACTCTACTACCCGACTTATCAAGGACAGCTTCCGAATGAAACGGTCAACGTGATTGGAACCGGCGGCATTTACTCAACTGCCGAGGATCTCGCCCGGTTCGCGACTATTTTTACAGGTGAGACCGAGGGCATTCTATCTCCGCAGGCCATCCAGGCGATGGAGCAGGAAGAATACAAGAACGGCATCTGGCCGGAAGATGCGGACAACTCGATTGATTTCGGGCTCGGATGGGACAGCGTTCGATTGTACCCGTTCAACGACTACGGAATCAAGGCGCTTACTAAAGGCGGAGACACCATTCTATATCACGCTTCGCTGGTTGTGCTTCCAGAGCACAACATGGCAGCCAGCGTCCTTTCATCCGGCGGCTCCAGCTCCTTTAATCAGCTGCTGGCAAGCGAACTGCTGCTGCAGGCGTTGAAGGAGAAGGGCGTTATTGACGAGTTCAAGCCGGCCAAGTCCTTTGGCGTGCCGGTTGCAGCTGACATGCCGGAAGAGATGAAGGAATACGCCGGTTATTACGTGGCGACCAACGTACAGATGCATGCCGATATCCGTGACGGAAAGCTGTTCCTCACCGTACCGATGAGTCCGGAAGAGCCTGCGCAGACGTTTGTTTACACAGGCGACGGGGACTTTGTGAGCGAGGAAGGCAGCACGAAGGTCCGTTTTGTGACCGAGAGCAATGACCGCACTTATATGTGGGTAAAACAATATGCCACCCTGCCGGAACTGGGGCAGATAGCACTCAATCAGTATCAGGCCGAGAAGGTAGAGAAGGAAACACTCCCTGGCAGGTCTGAAGCAGCCTGGAAGAAGCGCGAAGGGAAAAGCTACTATCTCTTAAACGAGAAGTACACCTCGATTGCGTACATGATCATGAAGCCGGTGCTTACGATCAGCCGGGTCGGCGATATGCCGGCCTATATCGCCGACCGCAAAATTGTCGGACCTGATCTGGCCGTTAGCCAGCATCAAGTTCCCGGAACGGGCAGTCGGGATACATCCGATATCAGCTTCTTCACCCAGCAAGGAGTGGAGTACGCAGAGGCAGCTGGCTCCTTGTATATGAGCGAGGATGATATCAAGCCGCTCTACCATGGCAAGAAGTCCAGACTGACGATCCATCCCGAAGGACATGCAAGATGGTTTACCGTGCCCGAGCAGGCCGCTGCCCGGACGATGACGGTGGAGCTGCCGGAGAACGGAGGTTTTGCCGTGTACGATGAGAACGGGGTGTGCTTGAACTTCACCGTTATCAGCGGCGAGGCTTCGGTGACGCTGCCCGAGAACGGAACGGTCGTATTTGCAGGGGATCCGGGATCGGTCTTCCAGATCTCCCTGGATTAAACAACTTAGAGCCTGCCCTGGTGCTTTCAAACAAACAGAGGGAGAACCCTTATAAGGGTTCTCCCTCTGTTTTGGTTGCAGCTTCGCTGGTCGGTGGCGCGCTATCCGGCCTTTTCCGGGCTATGCAGCAAATTTCATGGCCCATGGCTTTACCTTGCAATTGAGTCAGAATCGCCATTTTGTCCGCCATAGAGTATGCCGTCTCTGCCGTAGAGGAGCCGAGCAGCTGCTCCAGGTGATTCGGCACTTGGCGGGTGAACAGGCTCACAGGCTGAAACGGAGTCTGTGCCAGCAGCTTCATCAGGCTGCGAGCGGAGTAATGGTAAAGGTGATCCTTCTCGGTCAGCAGCGGAGATTGTTTGCCGTAGATCGCATTGGTGAACGATTGAAGATTCGGCACACTGAACAGCAGCAGCCCGTTGTCCTGCAGCTTCCCGGCCACTCCGCGCAAAAACTCGACCGGCCTGGCCATATGCTCCAGCACATGCCAGAATACAACCGCGTCGAACGGCTCCCACTCCTCGGCAAGCTCCGGGCTCCACAGAGCATTGTGCAATTCCAGATCGTACTTCTGCTTGGCGTATTTACATGACGATGCGGACGCCTCCACTCCGGTAACGTCCCAGCCCGCACTCTGGGCGGTAAACAAGAATTCCCCTGTTCCTGAGCCAATCTCCAGCAGCCTTCCCTTTCCCGGCCTGAACATTTCCAGCTGCAGCGTGTTGAACAGCGCATGGTCTTGGAACGTTAGATGCGCGTACTTATCGCGCATGGCAACCCAGCGATCGTCGTAAACTTCCTCTATGATTCGGGCTACATCCGTCGTTTCGGCTTGACGCTGAAACAGCAGCTTGCAATCGTCGCATTCAAACAGGTCGAACCGGCTATATGCGTAATATAGCGTGACATGTTCGGATGAACGGCACAGTGGGCACTCCATTGGGCTTTGCTCCCCTTTCCCCTTTCCGTATTGAGGACAGTTCGGTTCCTCGGTTCACGTTGTCCATAATATATATTCAGCACTCGGCCAAAGTTGAACCGTCCCCTCACCTCATGCATGGATTCCTCTGCATTTCAGCACAATAACAAGGCGGCCTGCAGAGCGTCCGCCCATAGACAATGAAGCGCCGCCGTACGGACGAAACACTTGTCACGCCGCGTTAGAACGGGACTGTCGGTCCGGGTATCACCCGAATCTGGATGACCTTACATATCCCGGAAACTTGAACGCTTTTTTTTCAAATTTCAGACCCTCGTTTAACAATTCTCATGTATACTGGACAGGTGATTAAAACCAGAACCATATCAAAAGCTGTGTTTGCAGCCGCAATATGTGTTAAATATGAGTAATCCGAAAGATTGAGGTGATGACCACCATGATGACCCGTTCCTTGCATTGGCTTCAGCAGTATGATCGTCGCGTCTTCCGCTGGTTCAACCGTAAACTCCGAAACAGGGCAGCAGATCTGCTGTTCAGAGGCTTTACCCATCTCGGCGGAGCGGTATTTACGATTGTAATCACGCTGTCCGTCGCGGTGCTGACGTCCGAGCCATGGTCCTTCATGGGGTGGCAGAGCTTTGCAGCGCTGTCCATCAGTTTCCTGATTACGGCGATTCTAAAAAGAAGATTGCAGCGGATCAGGCCATATCTGGCCCTGGAAGAAGTGCATGTGGGAAAGAACCCGCTCAAGGACCCTTCGTTCCCGTCGGGACACTCTACCGCGATCTTTTCCATTATTACGCCCTTCCTGTTCATATCGATGTGGTTGTCGATGCTGCTCATTCTGATCGCCAGCACGGTCAGCCTCTCGCGAATTTATCTGGGCTTTCACTACCCCTCCGACTGCCTTGCCGGATGTGTCGTCGGCTTGACTACAGGCATGCTGATCGTTCTCGGCTAATCCATAAATAGGTCGTCTGTCCTTCTTAAAATGAAGCCATTTACTACTTGTGAGTATCCTAAGGCAATTGTATAATCCATATAACGATACAGGGGAGCACCTCGGTATAGACATATGTCTATAGATGAGGTGTTTTTCGTAGCCAAAGGAGGGAATTCATGAAGGAAGAGTGGCTTCAGGAAGCGTCCGGAGGCCTTAGTGCCTCGGAGCTGAAAAATTTCAAAAATAGCATCGCCAAACTTTGGGCTGCCCCATTCTCGATGAAGGATTTTACAAATCTCGTTCATGAAATGACCGAAGCGCAGAAGCGCCGATTTCAATCCCTGCTCAACATCAAGTTGAAAGCCCCCGTGAACCGGCCTTTTCCCGTTGATGGATTCCTCCAGCTCGTTCGCATGAGACTCCATAAGCCCAATGAGAAGCTGCACATACTCCAAAGTATCATGCTGCACATTATCCCAATCTATGAAGATGACCTGCACAAATCGGATGAGGAATTTCTCGCCATGGAACATGATAAAAGGGAGCAGTACGGCGCCTGGCATTACTTGTGGGCGCTGCGTCTTTACCCGAAGCCTTCCGACCGAATCGCCGAGCGGCTCTCGGAACTGGAGCAGACACTGCCGCCGCCAGCAGTGACCGCGGCCTCCCGCACTCCCTCGGAGCCGGACCAGCAGGAGCGGCAGCGTGCAGCCGATGCCAAAGAGCGGCAATTGCTCGCGCAGGAGCGTGAACGCCGCATCAAGGCCGAGCAGGTCATCGACGGACTGAACAAAACTGCAAGATTGACGGAAGCCAAGCTGCAACGGATGGCGGATGCTCAAGATCAGCTGCAGCGTGCCAATCAGGAGCTGGAGCAGCAGCGGCTGGAACTGCTGCAACGGATCGAGCATGAGCGCAAGCGAATCGCTCAGCTTGAATATGAACAGGGCCAGCTGAATGCGGAAGTGAATAAGCTGCAGGCTGCCATTCAGGACCTGGAGGAGCGCGAGATTCGAACGGCGGCCGCCTTCGTGAGAGAGAAAGCGGCACTGAAGCAACAGATCGACTTGGCCAGAAGCCCCTCAGCCAGTGCGGACCAATTGGTTGCGCATCTCTATGATGAGGCCCTGTCCCTGATGAACATGCTGCGGCAGCGCGTATGGCCGCGGCAGGAGCAGGCCGAAAAACGCCAGGACATGGCTTACATGCTCGATCTGGCAGGTCGGATCGAAACGCTGTTCGATCCTCCGGAAGCACCGGAAGCACAGCCGGACAAGCCCAACCCCACGAATCACAGCAGCCGCCCTGCTGTGGAGGACAAATTCACGGATGAGGCAGCCATCAGCCTCGATCTGGAGCCCCTCGCTCCTATTCACGAGGAGTCTCCGTCTCCCTCCGCCGACGAGAAGCCGAAACGATCCGGCACTTTCTATCGCAAGGATCATGGCGGATATGTTCAGCTTGAGGATGGCGGATTCTTCCGGGTAACGGAGTCCGTCGTCAACGCGATCGGCCTGGAGCATGAAGCGGAAGTGGAGTGCGAGCTACAGCGCAGGCCGGACGGCTCGACTTATCAACATATCACCATCCTGTTCCAGGGAGACGATGCGTTCGCACCGATGGAGCAGTATTTGGGGTATGTAGAGCTCGGGGAGCGGCACACGTATTATTGTGTCGATATTCATAATCCGGACAACCGGTTTCCGCTGCATGAGAGGGACATTGAGATCCAGCGGCCGTTCGACGGGGACCCCTGTGTATTCAATGTTGCGGCAGACGGGGAGTATGCCAGGCTATCGAAATTGTTCAGCAACCAAGCGGAGCTTAAGAACGGGCGCGAAGAAGCAGCTTTAAGAAAACGGAGCACCCCGGACAAAAGAAAGAAAGCGAGCAAGGCGGTCGACCCATTTCTGGAAGGGTGCAAAGTAGCCGTTATCGGCGGACAAGCCAAATGGTTCGAATCGGTGGTCAGGGAGACCGGGGCTGAATTCGTGCATGAGAACGGGGAACATCCCGAGCGGATGTTTGCGGAGCTGCGAAAATGCCATGCCTTGTTCAAGCTGTACACCGCCACTTCCCATGAAGCGATATGGTCCGGTGTGGAGATCGCCAAATCGAACGGCATCCCTCATTTTATGATCGAAGGGTCCAAATCGAACCTGCGCAAGCTGTTGTGGGATAACCGCGACCTTATCCTCAGCAAAGCGGGGAGCTAATGTAAACGCATTAGATGGAATTGGTGCAAATATCAACAAAAACAGGCCCTGCCGGTTGGCAGGGCCTGTCCGCGTTCGCGCCACATAAGGCGTGGCACTCCGTGACTAGGGATTACTTCACGAGGTCTTCCACGAATTTAGGAAGCACAAACGCCGCTTTATGCAGGCGAGGCGAGTAATATTTCGTATCCATCTCCGGAATGGAGGACTCGTCCACCTCAAGTGGATCATACGTTTTGCTGCCCATCGTAAATGTCCACAGCCCGCTTGGGTACGTAGGGATGTTCGCGCCGTACACACGAACGATCGGGAAGATCTCCTTCACGTCCTTGCTGACCTTCTGGATCAGATCAGCTTTGAACCAAGGGTTGTCGGTCTGTGCAACGAAAATGCCGTCTTCCTTCAGCGCTTCATAGATGCCCTGGTAGAAGCCGCGCTCAAACAGCGGTGCCGCCGGCCCAACAGGCTCGGTGGAATCCACCATGATCACATCATATTCGTTCTTGTGTTCAAGAATGTGCATGTAGCCGTCGTTCACCAGCACCTCTACCTTCGGATCATCGAGCTTGCCGGCAATTTCAGGCAGGTATTGCTTCGAATATTCGATGACTTTGCCGTCGATCTCAACGAGAACTGCCTTCTCTACACCCGGGTGCTTGATTACTTCCCGAATGACACCGCCGTCTCCGCCGCCAACGACCAGCACCTTCTTCGGGCTTGGATGCGTGTTCAGCGCGGGGTGAGCGACCATCTCATGATAGACGAATTCATCCTTGATCGTAGTCATGACCATACCGTCCAGAACGAGCATGCGTCCAAATTCCTCGGTATCAATCATATCCAGCTGTTGAAATTCCGTCTTCTCATGCACAAACGTTTCCCGTATTTTCGCCGTAATCCCGAAAGTCGGTGTTTGCTTCTCTGTAAACCATAATTCCATCGTCTCTACCTTCTTTCCGCTAAAATAATGTTCAGCCGTCCAGATCCAAGCCGCAAAACTTTATTATAGGGCAGACGCCTTTCTTATCAGTTTCACACTTTCTCTATTGTACCAAACAAATTGTATAATAACACAGCTTTAGCGGTGTTTGCGAGAGCGGAAATAATGTGTTTGTTATACCTTCTGCACCTTGATCAGATTCGTGTTGCCAGGCTGTCCGATCGGGATGCCCGCAGACAATACAACCGTGTCCCCCGGATGGATATATCCAGTCTCCACCGCGTTGCGTGTCGCGGTCTCGAACATCTCGTCCGTCGTTGTCATTTTGCTGCCAAGAACCGGAATCACGCCGGACAGCAGACAAATCTTTGGCAGCACCTCACGGTGATGGGTGACGGCAATGATTGGAGCCTCCGGACGATACTTGGAGATCATCCGCGCCGTAAACCCGCTCTCGGTTGCCAGAATAATCGCATTAGCCCCAAGCTCCAGCGACGCGCTGACCGCGCTCTGACTGATCACTTCTGTAATGTCGGCTGCCTGCCCTGCCCTCTTCTTGTTGAACTGCTCTCTGTAATCGATAATCGATTCCGCCTGCTTGGCGATGGATGCCATCGTCTGCACGGACTGAATCGGATATTTCCCTGCAGCCGATTCCCCGGACAGCATGACCACGTCCGCGCCCTGCACGACCGCATTGAACACGTCACTGACCTCCGCCCGGGTCGGCCGAGGGTTCACCTGCATCGACTCCAGCATATGGGTAGCGACGACGACCGGCTTGCCAGCCTGGTTGCACTTGTCGATCATTTCCTTCTGCAGCATCGGCACCGTCTCGATCGGCACCTCTACCCCGAGATCACCGCGGGCAACCATGATGCCGTCGGAGGCTTCGATAATCTCGTCCAAGTTCTCCATACCTTCCTCGTTCTCGATCTTGGAGATGATCTGCACATGTCCTGCTTGATGGCTCTCCAGTATGCGGCGGATCTCCATAATATCGTCGCCTTTGCGGACGAAAGAGGCGGCAATCATCTCCACCTGATTCTCGATGCCAAATTCAATATGCTTCACATCGCGCTCGGTCACCCCTGGCAGAGAGGTGTGGATGCCCGGCAGGTTCACGCCCTTGCGCGGCTTGAGCTTCCCTCCGCTCACAATGCGGCAGCGAATCTCCGTCCCTTCTACGGCAAGTACCGTCAGATCAATCAGACCGTCATCAATCAGAATCCGGTCCCCCGCCTTGACATCGCGGGTCAAGTCCGGATAATTCACGCCAATACGCTCGCTGTCCCCCAGTATCTCTTCGGTGGTTAGCACCAGCTCTTCGCCGGTCTTCAGCTCGCAGAAGTCCTCCTTCAGCTTGCCGATTCGCACCTCCGGCCCCTTGATGTCCATCATAATGGGTACAAACGTGCCGAGCTCAGACGCTGCCTGACGGACATTCTTCATCCGCTGGACATGCTCGTCCAGCTCCCCGTGCGCCATATTGAGGCGAGCCACGGTCATCCCTGCTTGAATCATTTCCTTTAACACCGGAACCGAATCGCTGGCCGGCCCGATGGTACAAATAATTTTCGTTTTTTGCATCATAAATCTCCTCCGTTTTTTCTTCAATTGTAGCGCTGTTATTCCTGCGAGACTATGAAATATAGTATAGTGAATACACTATAGTACGATCACGAGGGAGGGATCGCATGATCACCGTTCTAGATGTACAGTTCCACCAGGGAGTCGATTGGTACGAGGAGAGCTCCTCCTGTCCGGACAGTCATACCCTGTGCCTTGTCACTTATGGCAAATGTGTGTTTTGGGTGCAAGAGCGCAAGCTGATCATCGATCAGGGCGATGTGCTGCTCATCCCGCCACAGCTCGATTATTATGGGAAAAGCATCCCCACCCTGTTCCATAGCAAGTATGTGATTCGTTTCCACAATTCATGTATGGAGGACGGACTGCCTATGCTAAGCCACCCCGATTTCATCAAACGGAAGCTGGGCAGCTATGAGCTGGTCAGAGAACGGCTGCGGAGCATTTCGCTGCAATGGGAGGACCAACCGGCGTATTACAGGCATATGGCGAACGCGCTCCTAACCGAGACCTTAATCTATATTAACCAGGAGTGGGACCGGGGTGTCATTCCGGATGACAGGCACCGACATGTAGCGCGAATGAAGCAGTACATTCAGGAGCATTACCGGGAGAGAATCACCAAAGAGGACCTCGGCGAGGTCATCCAGCGAACACCGAATTATGCAGCCACGCTGTTTCGTAGCGTCACCAACCAGACGATCAGCGAGTATGTGCACAGCCGCCGCATCAAGACAGCGATGTACATGCTGACCGAATCGCGACTGACCGTGCAGGAGGTGTCCGAGTATCTCGGATATCGGGATGTCTCGTATTTCCACCGCATTTTCAAGAAAATCACCGGCGCTTCCCCGTCCGACTTTCTGCATGAACGTTCGCGGATCGTATAAGGCGCGATGGTGCGTCTTTTTTTCAGAAACCGCAATGATTTTCAATTCCACGAATATCCTCGTTTGCCCAGCCCCATAATGAATAGAAAGGGAGCTTCAACATAAGGTAACCGAAATCTGTTGCCAATCCCTCCATGAAAAAAAGGAACTGGAAGGAGCACCACCTATGGCGGGATATCATGACCGTTCAACGAGACGCAAACGTCCTTTTGTCCGGATTGCCGCATTTCTGTTCGGCCTCCTTGGATTATCTATCATGGCAGGCGGCATGCTGCTCGCCTATCTATTCATCACGCCTCTGCCTGTGGCCGAGACCTCGCGTTATTCCCGCCTCCTGGACAGTCAGGGGGAATTAATCGCCACTTTCTCTTCGACGGGCAAGTCGTCAGAGCAGGTCAAGCTGGCCGACATTTCACCAAATCTGATTAAGGCTACGCTGGCGGTGGAGGACCGTAAATTCTACGATCATCCCGGCTTTGACCTGAAGGGGATGGCCCGGGCGCTGCTGGTCAACCTGGAGCATATGGACACGAAGCAGGGTGCGAGCACACTTACCCAGCAGCTGGCGCGCAACCTGTATCTGTCCCATGAGAAGACATGGACACGCAAGCTCAAGGAGGCCAAATACACGGCCCAGCTTGAGATGAAATACAGCAAGGACCAGATTCTGGAGATGTATCTGAACGAGATTTATTACGGGCATGGCGCTTATGGCATCGAATCGGCCTCGCTGATGTACTTCGGCAAGTCGGCCAAAGACCTGTCACTGGCGGAAAGCGCGATGCTGGCGGGCATCCCGAAAGGGCCGACCTATTATTCACCGTACAATCAGCCGGAGAATGCCGCCAAGCGGCAGCGCATCGTGCTGAATGCGATGGCCCAGACCGGGTACATTACGCAGGCCGAGGCGGATAAAGCCGCCGCCAGCAAGCTGGCCCTGCTGCCGCAGAACCGTCAGGAGAACAAGGTTATCGCTTCGTATTTTCGCGATTATGTGCGCCAGCTGGTTACCCGGGAGCTGAAGATTACGGAGAAGCAGCTGGAGGAAGGCGGGCTGAACATCTACACGACGCTCGACCCGCAGGCGCAGCAGGCGGCGGAGGAAGCCGTCGCCAAGGAGATGGAGAACTCGGGCGAGCTGGAAACCGCACTGGTGTCGATCGACCCGCGAAACGGTCACATCAAAGCGATGGTCGGCGGAAAGGATTACCGCCAGAACCAGTACAACCACGCCCTTGCGACGACGCGCCAGCCGGGTTCATCCTTTAAACCGATCATGTATTTGACCGCCATTGCCTCCGGCGAGATGACCAGCACAACGATGTTTAACAGCCAGCCGACGCTGTTTCATTATGACAACAACCGCAAGACGTACCAGCCGAGTAATTTCGGCGATAAATATTTGGGCGAAATTGCGATGCGGCAGGCGATAGCGGCATCGGACAACATTTATGCCGTCAACACAATCATGCAGCTTGGCGCGGACAAGGTGGCGGATATGGCCCGCAAGCTGGGCATTACCAGCAAGCTGGAGACCGTCCCTTCCCTCGCGCTGGGGACGTCGCCAATCAGCCCGCTGGAGATGGCCTCCGCTTATGCGGTTATCGCCAATCATGGCAAGCGAATCGAGCCGGTAGCGGTGCTGAAGATTACGGACGCCGCAGGCCGCAGCCTGTATTCGGCGCCGGAGGAGAGCGGGCAGCAGATCGTCGAGCCTGCGGCCGCTTACGTGCTCACCCGAATGATGGAGGGAGTGTTCGAAACGGGCGGCACCGGCAACCGCGTATCCTCGATGATGAAACGCCCGGTGGCCGGGAAGACCGGAACGACCAATACGGATGCGTGGATGGTCGGGTATACGCCGGAGCTGTCGACGGCGGTATGGGTCGGCTATGACAAGGGCAAGACGATCAGCACGGTGGACGGGCGGCGGGCAGCGCCGATTTTTGCCCAATATACGGAGAAGGCGCTGGAGAACGTCCCGCCGAAAATTTTCCCCATCCCGGACGGAGTAGTCAGCGTCTACGTTGACCCTAAGACTGGCCTTCTGGCTGGCCCCGACTGCCCTGCCAAAACATTGGAGGTATTCGTGGAAGGCACCGAGCCGACTGAATACTGCAGTGAGCATTCTGGCGGAGATGAGCAGGAGGAGCAGGATTCGAATGAAGAGAACCCGGCTCAGGAGGCGGAAAAGCAGGAGGAGCGTTCCTGGTGGTCTGACTTCAAACGCTGGTGGGTGGAGTAGCCCTCTTCCGCTCGGCCGCGAGTACGCATAGAAGAAGCCCTGCCTGGCCGACGGCCAGTGCAGGGCTTTCCTTGTTCCATCTCTCTATCCAGCGATGAAGAAGCTCGTTCCCGCCAATGATCCGAGGATCGGGCGGCCGATGACCATAAGCGTCAGCAGTGCAGCGACGTAGACCAGCAGAACGACGTACAGAAAGTCCAGACTGCCGGTACGTGCCTTGCCCGAGCTGGTCAGCACCAAGGTAGGGACAATCATAATCGAGCCGATGAGGACAAACACCAGCACCAGCGCTGAGACGGTGCGATCCAGTCCCAGAAACGCAAAACCGATCAGGCACAGCACGATGAACGGGGTCAGCAATGTACCGAACCGGGACAGGATATCCCCCAGCCCCGCCGGCGAGTCTGACGAGACTTTCACCGCTGCATAAGTGTACACGCCGAGCAGCAGCATAAACAGCGTGAGTGAAAGCATTGGCTTAAGCACCATATTCACAAATGCGCCATCAGGAACATAGCCGACATTGAGAATAAAGATGCAATAGATCAACAGCTGCACAGCCAGCACGTACAGCACCAGGGACAGCAGTGCGTTGAGCAGCTGGTCCTTTCCGGTCAGCCGCGCTGTGGCGACAGGCCGTCTCAGGGAACTGCCGAAGTATGTAAAGTAATCCCGGGCATGGATCTTGATTAATTCAAAAAAAGGATTGGGCTCATCATCCCGCTCGTCCATCGCTTCAAACTTCTGGGACGCTTCCCGGCGGGAAAGAGGCCACGACATCGTTGCGTCCCCGGACTCCGCCTGGACAGGCTTCCCGTCCGCTTGCGGCACGCTCTGCTTCGACTCCTTCGAGTTGTATGTGTAATAGACACGATCCGGGTCTGATTTCGACTTCTCGATCCCCGCTGCCTGCTCGGCATATGCAGCCTCTGCTTCCTGCCGCTGCGGCGCATGGCTGCCCCTCAGCTCCGCCCCGCACTGCTCGCAATACTTCCCGTCAGCCGTAACATATCGGCATATTGGACAAGTCATAACCGTTCCCCCTTAGCCACGTTTATCCATTAAACTGTTCGCTCTTATCAGGTGGATTCAACTTAGCTATTAGTATAAGTGGACTTCTGGACAAAAGGAAGGATTTTCTTGCTGGGCTTCAGCGTCCATGATGCCGCTTGGGGCATGTGCGGCAATAGGAATCGGGTTTATCGGATACAACATATTTCAAACAGCAGGTTGTTCGAACACGAATCAGGTCATCGGACACCGCTGTGACCCTCTTGGGCGTGTTGAACTGCTGGAACGGGTTGCGTTTCTCACCGAACAGGTGGCCCGGCGCCTCCTGCAGAAGGTAGCGATAATCGTCCCGGATGCGCTCCAATTGCTCGGGGGTTGCCCCTTCCGGATAGTTCTTCTCATACAGCGCATAGACAATCGTAGCCGTGTTCTCCCATAGCACCGATTTGGAGATGCGGGCTGTCTTGGCGAGCGCTCGCCAAACGAGGGAGACATTCCCGGCGAACAACTGGCCGAGCACCCGCTCACGCCAGCCGCTCCGCTGCCCCGGCGCAGGTTCAATTACCCGCCAGTCCATCAACCGGCCCTCAGGAAGCCACAGCTGCTTGTCATAGACAGATTCGATCCATCCGTTCTCCAACGTATAATCCAGCCCCTTGTTCAGGCGAGACATCGCATAGAGCGCTGCGGCGACGGTCAGATAAGCATAACGCTTGGCGAACAGCGAGGCCGCTGCTGTCTCTGACGAGGTGCCGAAGATCCCCTTCACGCCGGCCAGGTATGCCGCGACCTTGTCCTGATCTACCAGATCCGCAAAAGGAATCGAAAACGTCCGGTCTGTTGAAGGCACTTGCCTCAGCCGGTATTCCGCAGCGAGTACCTCAAGCTCATCCGGCTCCAGCCGGGCAGCCTGTTCGTTCAGTTCCATACAAGCATCTCCCCGCTCTCTTCATCTCGCTCATCTATCGATTCAATACATAAATGATATTGAGACTCATTATCATTTAAATTGTAGTTTAGCAGGCAATGGATTTCAAGTCTTTTCTTCCCCGGACAAGCAGACAGACGCTGCTTCTCCACCATCCCCTGACGGTCGTCTTTCTTATGTGATGGCAGCCCTCACATTGCTCCAATAAAAACAACCGGCCGGATGATAACATCCGCCGGTTGT
>NZ_NQLZ01000058.1:0-13540 GCF_002276395.1 Paenibacillus sp. 7541
ATATCTGCTTCATTTATTGTACGGCTTGTACAACATCATGTTGCAGTGGATTTTAACAAAATCCATACTCACTCGTTGTTCAGTTTTCAAAGATCAATGCTTTGTTTTCGTTCGCCGTAACTCACAGCGGCGACTTTAATAATATATCACACTATCTCGTTCCCGGTCAAGAAGTTTTTTTGATTAATTTTTCATCCATTATCTTCTAAACCGCTGGGGAACGATCACACCCGAACAAAACGGGCGAATCTTAATGTATCACAGATGATAACCCGCCGTCAACTATCCGAGCAATGTTATTTTAAGCCCGAGAAGCAAAGCGACGCCCGGCAAGCCGAGCACCATTACCGTGCCGATCGTCATCGGATTCAGCGGAATATAGGCCTCAGCCGCAAGCCCCGTGAAATTAACGACATACAGCCCGACCGCAGCCAGCGCCAGATGAGCTCCAAACACCGTGACCCATCCCATGCCCAGTCTTTTTTTTAAGATAATATAGATGAGCAGAAGCAGCGAAACGCATAGTACACCGAGCATCATCAGTTTCACCCTGACCCCCTCCTTCATCGTTGAATTGTTTGCAAATATTCGTCTGTCCAGCCTAGTTGACTTTTCCCTCTCGCTTTCCCTTCAAGTAATGCATGTCTGCCCCGTTCAGATTAAGCCGCTTCGCTTGCTTCAGATTCATCTGATATTTTCGTTCGGCCGCCTCCAGAATGTAGATCGCATAGTCAATCTGATCCTGACCCGTGGCCTCCTGGAACAAGAGATGCGCTCGTTCCCACTCCACCTGCGACCTCCTCACATCCATGTACACATTCCACAGACGCTCCTGCTCATCGGCTGTCATGTACTCCTCCTGATTCTCCTTCCGATGCTGCCTCCACCACATTTTCATCTCATATCCTCTCCTTCTATGAATCTTAAGCCTGCCAAAAAGACCGCCTGTTTCATTCATATCGAAGAAGGGACAAACTTAGAACAAAAAAAGGAGCCCTCCGGCTCCTTCTGCTGCTTAGATGTTGTTAGACTAACAATAATACTAACGATGAAGCCGGCTGCTGGTCAGTTTAGTTCCCTCCGGCCTTCAAGCGCCTTCGACAATGTCACCTCATCCGCATACTCCAGGTCGCCGCCCACCGGCAAACCATGCGCAATACGGGTCACTTTTATATCAAAAGGACGCACCAGCCGGGAGATATACATCGCGGTTGCCTCTCCCTCAATGTTCGGATTGGTCGCCAAAATCAATTCTTTGACTCTTTCATCACTAAGCCGGTTCAGCAGCTCCTTCAAACGGATTTCATCCGGTCCAATCCCTTCCATAGGAGAAATCGCACCATGAAGCACATGATAATACCCGTCGAATTCCTTGGTCCGCTCCATGGCCACCAGATCCTTCGCGTCCTGAACTACACAGATAACCGAGGCATCCCGTGTCTTGTCTTGACATATCCGGCACGGGTCCGTATCCGTAATGTTGCAGCACACCGAGCAGTAGTGCAGATTCCGCTTGACGCTAACCAGCGCTTTGGCAAAATCAATAACGTCGTCTTCTTTCATATTTAGAACGTGAAAAGCCAGGCGGGCAGCCGTCTTCGGCCCCACACCCGGCAGTCGCGTAAAGGCGTCGATGAGCTTCGCGATCGGTTCGGGATAGTACAAATGTAACTTCTCCTTCTGGGGTTAAATTAGAACAAGCCCGGAATTTTCATGCCACCCGTGAACTTGCCCATATCCGCATTAGCAAGCTCCTCCGCCTTGGTCAGCGCATCGTTCACCGCAGTCAGAACAAGATCCTGCAGCATCTCAACATCGTCAGGGTCAACAGCCTCCGGCTTGATGTTAATGGACAGAATTTGCTTGTGTCCGTTCGCCTCTACTGTAACCACGCCGCCGCCGGACGTGCCTTCCACCGTTTTCGTAGCCAGCTCTTCCTGTGCCTTCAGCATTTGCTCCTGCATCTTCTTCACTTGCTTCATCATTTGGTTCATATTATTCATACCGTCATCTCTCCTTCATTATAGGGTGCGCATATATGCGCTAATCTTTTATGACAACGAGGTCCTCACCAAATAGTTGGATCGCCTCATCAATCCATGGTTTCTCTCCTTCGGCCTCGGAAGCTTCATGTTCCAGCGTCAGCTCCTCGGCCTTAGGCTTTCCCTCGCCCTCCAGCACATCGCTCCAGTCCCGATGCATCATCGTGATCAAGCGGTGCGGCTTGCCAAGAATCCTCTCCAGCACACCCTCAATCACCTGCTTGTTGGCAGGTCTTTCGGTAGTCTCGCGATGGATGTTGTTCTTGAAAGCGATCAGGACTTGATCTTCCCATACCGATACCGGCTCTCCGTCCATCAGCCAGGCGTGAACCGTTACCTTCTCGTCTTTCACACTTTGTAAAATCTGCGCCCATTGGCGCTGAACGGCAGTAAAGGCTTCGCTCGAACTGGCGGCCACATACTGATTGATGTTCGGCGGGATTTTGGCAGTACTCGACAGCTTAGGCGCCGGCGTTCTTGCCGGTTTGGCCGCTTCACGACCACCCGCTCCCGCCACTGGCCCTTGCTGGATCAGCCGTTCCAGCTTTCTCTCAAGCTGCGCCACCTGCTGCTTCAGTTTGGCGACTTCTCCGGCATCCGCACCTGCAGCGGCATGACCTGCTGCCCCGCTCTCACCAGACCCTTGGGTAATCCCCGATAGCTTCAGCAGGGCCACTTCAAACAGCGTCTGAGGCTGGGAAGCATATTTCATCTCGCTTTGGTACCGATTCAGCGTATCGATCATCTGAAACAGCTGTGCCTGTGTAAAAGCGGCCGCCATCTCCTCGAACTCTGCCGGATTCAGAACGCGGTCGGTCAGTTTGTCGGCATTCGGCACCATTTTGATCATCAGCAGATCACGGAAATAGTACAGCAGGTTCTCCATGCACTTGTCAGCGCTTTTCCCTTCCTGCATGAACTGTTCCACGATCTGGAGCACAGCCCCGGCATCTCCCTGCTTCAAAGCGGAAGCCAAACGCCCGAACTGCTCCGATGCGATGCCCCCGGTCATATTCATAACCTGCTCGTAGGATACCGAGCCCCCTGTATAAGAAGCAATCTGATCGAGAATGCTGAGCGCATCCCGCATGCCGCCGTCGGATAGACGGGCGATGTAGGAAAGTGCTTCTGGCTCGGCCTGAATTCCTTCTTCTTCGCAGATACGCTGAAGGCGTCCCGTCTGCTCATCCAGAGACACTCTCCGGAAGTCAAAACGCTGACAGCGCGATATGATCGTGGCCGGGAGCTTGTGCGGCTCCGTTGTAGCCAATATAAACATGACGTGAGCCGGCGGTTCCTCCAGCGTCTTCAGGAGCGCATTGAACGCCTCTGTCGTCAGCATGTGCACTTCGTCTATGATGTAAACTTTGCGGCGCACCTCGGTCGGTGCGTATTTCACCTTCTCCCGCAGATCGCGAATTTCCTCCACACCACGGTTGGATGCGGCGTCGATCTCCTGCACATCCATTACAGCTCCAGCTGTAATCCGGCGGCAGGCCTCACAATCATTGCAGGGTTCCTCGGCCGGGCCTGCCTCACAGTTCACGGCTTTGGCCATAATCTTAGCCGCACTGGTCTTGCCGGTGCCCCGTGGACCGCTGAACAGGTAGGCGTGGGATACCCGCTGCTCGCGAATCGCATTCTGCAGGGTCTGGATTATATGCTGTTGGCCCACCATGTCGCGAAACGACTGCGGCCGCCACGCACGATATAACGCGATATGTTCCACTGTGCTTTACCCTCTTTCAACTTCCACTTCACGGCAAATACGCCGATCCCTCATGGCTTCATTGTCCGTGCAGACACAACAGCTAGTTCTTCGCTCGTCAATCTCAAGGTCAAAAAGAACATGTCGGCAGACGGTTATATTATACTACATTCTATACTACTTACCCCAGCCTTAGCAAAAGGTTTGCTCCGGAATTTCATCGTCACAGCCAACGTGAAAACAAAAAAGCATCTCTACCCAAACGGTAAAGATGCTGATGTGCAAATATGTAATACCGTGCACCTGTTATCGATAATTGCGATCCAAGCGGAAGCCCTGAACAACAACTCGGGCTAGGCCACCCTCCGGCACAAAAGCGGTCCTGCTTATGGCTGCTTCCTTCCGGACCTGACCAGGTTCACAGGTGCTCATTGCGGAGGACCCAACCGTCAACATTGCGTTCAGGGACCAGGCCTCACATCGACAATACCTCTAACAGGAATTCAACCTCGCTACAGCGGATTGCGAGTTACAGGGCACCGCTACCTCCCCGTCTAGCACGGCGAACTTTAGTATATCGCATCGAATCTCAAAATGCAACCGATGGCATAACTTGCCTGTTAGCCGAAGCCATAGGCAGAACAAAACCCCTTCGCCAGATGCAAAGGGGACTGTTATTAGATACCGTATTTCTTTTTAAATCTATCGACACGGCCGCCGGCATCCACGAATTTCTGTTTGCCAGTGAAGAATGGGTGACAGTTCGAGCAAATCTCAACACGCAGGTCCGGCTTAACGGAACCTGTCTCGAACGTGTTACCGCACGCGCAAGTAACCGTGGTAACATGATATTTCGGTTGAATATCCTGTTTCATTAGACTTTCACCTCTTTCCGCCCTGAGCCTCATGCGGACCCAGAGTTATATGGACACATAAATGGAGTATAGCATGGGAAAATTATTAGCGCAATAGCCCAACCTTATCCGTTAGCCGCAGTCCCGCTTCCATATTATCTCAAAGCGCTGCCGGCTTTTTCTTCGGTCTGGCTTGTCCGGCCGGCGGCACGTGAGTGTAAGAGCCGATGACCACATCAGGCAGCTCTGCCTGCATGATCTCAATCGCCTGCTTCATCCCGAGTATGTCGCCTTGTGCCGGCGGAATCAGCTCCAGATAACTCTCTGGATCAATGTTCAGGTTGCGCAGCTGAATAAGACGGAGACCTGTACGGCGGGCAAACTCAATCATCGCCTCCAGCTCCTCCTCCCGGTCCGTTACACCCGGAAAGATCAGGTAGTTGATCGAAGTGTACACCCCTTGATCCGATGCATAGCGAAGCGATTTCTCTACGTTCGCCAGCGTATAGCCCCGCGGCTTGTAATAGGCATTGTAATGATCGTCGAGCGCACTGATCGTGCTGACCCGCATCAGATCAAGGCCAGCATCTACGATACCGCGGATAAAATCAGTCAACCCGGCATTGGTGTTGATATTAATGTAACCCATATCAGTTTGGGAGCGAACCTCGCGCATCGCTTCAATAATAATCTTCGCCTGCGTAGACGGTTCTCCCTCGCACCCTTGACCGAAGCTGATGATCGATTCCGGAGTCTTGAGATGCTCCAGCATCACCTGTACCAGCTCGTCCACTCGGGGTTTGAAATTCATCCGGGTCTGAGGCGCCACAAAGCCGCTGTCATCCGGCTGCTCGGATATGCATCCGAAGCATCCTGCATTACAGGAATAGGATACAGGAACGGCCCCCTCCCACCGGTTCAAAAACGTATTGGATGCAGTAAGGCACTCATAGCCGAGCGCACAATTGGATAAATGCTCATACAGCCGGTTCTCCGGATATTTGGCGGTCAGTCTTTGGACGCCAAGCTCTAGCTCGCCCAGGTCACAATTGACCGGGTTCCACTTCTCCGGATCATCCGACAAACGTGCGGTTGTATAGAATCCGCCATCCTTCCACACCACGGCGGAATATCCGAATAGCGGCAGCTTATATTCCTTGTCACTTTTCACGTAGCCGGGCAGGCATAGACGCGTATACCCCTGCGGCAGCAAAGCACCGACAGCCGTATAATGGTCTTCCAGCGGCAGCATCTCTCCGGTATCGGGGTCCATCCCGATCGCCCGGGTGTTCGGCAGCCCTACAAGCGTAGCGCCTTCCGGCAACGGAATTAATTCATCCTCCAAAATCTCGACAATCATGTCTCCACTGCGACCAAGAGCAATTAGCTCGCGATGATCGTAGACCTGTCCTTGTTCATCTGCATAAACCAAATACATGCTGATCTCCTATTCTATCCGGGATATTCCGCACCTTAGCTCTGAGGAGCTGTCGCCGCTGAAGGTCTGGATGTGCGTTTAGCCGGTTCTCTTCCAGTTCCAGAGCCGCCGTTATGGCTGGCCGCATCAAACGATGCCAAAAATTCCGCATTGGTCTTCGTATCACGCATTTTCTTCAAGAAGCCTTCTACAAAATCGGCAGAATCATTCATATTTTTACGGATGGCCCATATGGTGTCCAGCTCATCCTTGCTCAGCAGCACCTCTTCACGGCGCGTGCCGGAACGACGGATGTCGATCGCAGGGAAAATGCGCCGCTCGGCAAACCGGCGATCCAGATGAAGTTCCATATTGCCCGTTCCTTTAAATTCCTCGTAGATGATGTCATCCATACGCGACCCGGTCTCTACCAGCGCCGTCGCCAGAATCGTCAGGCTTCCGCCCTCCTCCACATTCCGTGCCGATCCGAAAAACCGTTTCGGACGGTGGAACGCAGCCGGATCAATCCCCCCGCTCAGCGTGCGGCCAGATGGCGGGATCACCAGGTTGTACGCCCGGGCCAGACGGGTAATGCTGTCCAGCAAAATCACAACATCCTTCTTGTGCTCGACCAGACGAAGCGCACGCTCCAGCACCAGCTCAGCCACCTTGATATGGTTCTCCGGCAGCTCGTCAAAGGTTGATGCAACCACCTCGCCTTTAACAGAACGCTGCATATCCGTCACTTCTTCCGGACGCTCGTCAATCAGCAGCACGAACAGCTCGATATCAGGGTAGTTGGTTGAAATACTGTTGGCGATTTCTTTCAGAAGGAGCGTCTTTCCCGCTTTTGGCGGAGCCACAATCAAACCGCGTTGTCCCAAACCTACAGGAGCCAGTAAATCCATGATCCGGGTAGACAATTGATTAGGGGATGTTTCGAGAACGAGCTTTTCTTGTGGATAAAGAGGAGTCAGAGCTGGAAAGTGCAGCCGTTCAGCCGCAACAGTTGGATTTTCTCCGTTCACCGCATTGACCTGCAGGAGGCCAAAATAACGTTCATTTTCCTTCGGCGCCCGACATTTGCCGGATACCAGATCCCCGGTCCTCAGATCGAATTTGCGAATCTGGGATGCAGAGATATAAATGTCCTCTGTGCTGGGAAGATAATTAATGGGTCTTAAGAAGCCGTAGCCTTCAGGTAAAATTTCAAGGACACCCTCCATAAACATCAGACCGCTTTGCTCAGCCTGTGCGCGAAGGATCGCAAAAATCAGTTCCTTCTTCTTCAGCTGACCGTAATAGGGGATCTGATACTTCTTGGCCAGCTTATACAGATCCGTCAGCTTCATGCCTTCCAAATCGGATATTTGTAAATCCATTTAATAACCACCTATTCAATTTTAATCATTCTGTACATTAATTTAACCAGTTTGCTATGGTCTCTATCATTCTATGGATGAGTTACTAGGATAGGATTGCCCAAATTAGAGGGAGATATGCAGTAAGATTCTCATATTTCCCTCAATTTTACAATAAAAACCTTGATATGGATACCTAAAATATGACAGGCCTGTACCTCCATAACGAAGCAAACCGCGCGTCGTTATTCCGATTCACGCCATACTTCGGCACCAAGCGCACGAAGATTGGACACGAGGTTGTCGTAGCCTCGATCAATGTATTCCACACCGGTCACTTCGGTCACACCCTCAGGCACCGTCAATGCTGCAATCACAAGCGCAGCCCCAGCGCGAAGATCGGTGGCCTTCACTTTGGCCGCATTCAGCGGTCCGCCTTCAATAATGGCTGAGCGCCCCTCTACACGGATTTTCGCGCCCATGCGCACCAGCTCCGGCACATGCTTGAATCGGTTGCTATATACAAAATCGCTGAGCACACTAACCCCTTCGGCCTGGGTCAGCAAACTGGTCATCGGAGATTGCAGATCGGTAGCAAAGCCAGGATAGATCAGCGCCTTGACATCTACATGCTCGTAGCGTTCCTTCCCGGTGACCCGGATGCTCTCATCCAGCTCTTCGATACCGACACCCATCTCGATCAGCTTAGCCGTCAACGCCTCCAGATGTTTGGGGATCACGTTGTCGATGACCACATCACCGCGGGTGGCCGCAGCAGCGATCATATAAGTTCCCGCCTGAATTCGATCAGGAATAATAGAATGACGGCAGCCATGCATCTCGGAGACACCTTCGATACGGATCGTTTCCGTACCCGCCCCTTTGATGACGGCTCCCATGGAGTTGAGCAATGTAGCAACATCTATGATTTCAGGCTCTTTAGCCGCGTTTTCGATAATTGTAGAGCCTTTGGCCTTGGCGGCCGCCAGCATAATATTAATCGTCGCGCCGACGCTGCTGACATCAAGATATATTTTTGCGCCCCGCAGCTCTTTGGCATGCAGATGAATGGAGCCATGCTCATTCGTTACGGTAGCTCCAAGCGCTTCAAACCCTTTGATGTGCTGGTCGATCGGACGAGGTTCAAAGTTGCATCCGCCCGGCAATCCGATGACGGCTTCTTTAAATCTTCCGAGCATTGCGCCCATTAAGTAATAGGATGCCCGAAGCTTCTTAACCGCTCCGTTAGGCATCGGAATCGCTTTGATATCGGAAGGGTCGATCTTCATCTGACTGTCTTCCCAGGAAACCTGGGCACCCAGATCCCGCAAAATTTCAGCATATACCGCCACATCGCTCAGATGGGGCAAATTATCAAGCGTCACTTCCGATTCCGCGAGAATCGCGGCCGGAATTAAAGCAATTGCACTGTTCTTAGCACCGCTGATTGTGACGGAGCCATGCAGTGGGCGTCCACCGCTGATCATCAATTTTTCCATAAGCTTTAGGGTCCCCCTACATCACTTCGCAGCCGGAAATGGTTCTGATGGCACAATTCATAAAGGTGATGAAATGGAAAAACACCGGCTAAGCGGTGTGCTTTCCATCCCATCATATTCAGCTAGATCAAGCTAGCTGCAGAATCGCTGGAGGCCATACCAAGCATCCGTTACGCCTCAGCATTCAGAGCTAAGCAGAATAACAAGTCAGTTTACGCTTTGTTGTTGGAGCCGAACTCACGGATTTTGCCGATCACCGTTTGTTTGATCGCTTCGCGACCTGGCTTCAGGTAAGTACGTGGATCATAAGCTTCAGGCTTCGCAGCCAGCACTTCGCGAACCACTTTGGAGAACGAAATTTGGTTCTCGGTGTTTACGTTGATTTTGGAGGTTCCAAGGGAGATCGCTTTTTGAATGTCGTGTGTTGGAATGCCTGTTCCGCCATGAAGAACCAGCGGAAGCTTCACCGCATTGCGGATTTCTTCCATTTCCTTAAAGCCGAGGTTAGGCTCGCCTTTGTAAGGTCCGTGTACGGAGCCCAGTGCAGGAGCCAGTGTGTCGATTCCGGTCTCGTTGACGATACGAACGCAATCGTCGAGCTTCGCGTACATCACTTCGCCGACAACGTCATCCTCTTGGCCGCCAACCATGCCCACTTCAGCCTCAACGGAGACGCCTTTAGCGTGTGCATATTCAACAACCTGTTTTGTCGTTTCGATGTTCGTGTCGATCGGGCTGTGGGAATCGTCGATCATGACGGAAGTAAATCCGGCATCGATCGCTTCCTTACACTTCTCAACACTGGAGCCATGGTCAAGATGGATTGCTACCGGAACCGTCACTTTCAGGTCCTGCATCAGTCCTTTCACCATATGCACAACGGTGTTGAATCCGCCCATGTAACGCGCTGCGCCTTCGGACACGCCAAGGATAACTGGCGATTTCTCTTCTTCGGCAGCTTCCAGAATGGCATGTGTCCATTCAAGGTTATTAATATTGTACTGACCCACCGCGTATTTA
The DNA here is from genome assembly GCF_002276395.1 of Paenibacillus sp. 7541. NCBI lineage: Bacteria > Bacillati > Bacillota > Bacilli > Caryophanales > Paenibacillaceae > Paenibacillus > Paenibacillus sp. 7541. The sequence goes on from NZ_NQLZ01000058.1 coordinate 9,902, forward strand.
CCTTCGAGCGCTTTGTTCAGCATTTCTGTCATGGATACTAATGGCATGGTTTCATCCTCCTAAAGATGCTTTGTTTGTCTATGGACAATAGCCGTGATAACATACGGACTTATTATACCACATCGCGTTATAAATACTAAACAAGCATTTCCTAATTTACTGCGTCACACATCACACTGTTGTCAAAAAAAAGAATTCCGCAACATGTGCAGAATTCAACATTCAGCCAATATGGCTCGTCGTCCCTTTCAGCTGGGCATTTACGGCCTGTCTCATTTCATCGATATCAAACGGCTTGGTAAAGTGCATCAGAGCGCCTAGTTCCGTCGCTTCCTTGATCATGTCAAGCTCGCCATAGGCGGTCATCATGATCACCTTGATTTCAGGATCCATCTGCTTGATATGCTTCAGAATCTCAAGTCCGTCCATTCCAGGAATTTTCATATCCAGCAGAACCAAATCCGGCGAATGCTGCTTTACAATCTCAAGGGCAATCTTCCCGTTCGCCGCTTGAAACGTCTCATACCCTTCGCTGCTGAACACTTCCATCAAAAGGATGCGGATGCCATTCTGATCATCCACAATCAACACTCTTTGCCTGCTCATCTTCCCTTGCCTCCTAACTTGGAATTGAACAAAGTATATAAAAACCTGGAGTCTCAATTGTCCCAAAAGCAACCCTTATCTGTATTCGCCTGCCGATGTTGAAATCCTCCTTTGCCTGAAAAAAGTCCTAAAAAAAGATGTTTTTAGTGGATGTTTTTTCAAAAATCCAAAAAAACGACGTTTAGCCAACAAATGATATAGGGCAAAATGCTTGCATTTATCCCTATATTCGACTTGATTTCCGGCAGTTCCTCCGGCCGATCAGCACATCGTATTCACCGATGGGGCCTGACCACCGCATCACGTCAAGCCAGGGACAGCGGAATACAAAGAAAGCTTCCCGGAATCGGGAAGCTTTCTGCACTTAGGAAACTTAAAGTTGTTGTTGATGCCCGATCGACGCCTTCACAAATTCCCGGAAGAGCGGCTGCGGACGGTTCGGACGGGATGTGAATTCCGGATGGAATTGCACGGCCAGGAACCAAGGATGGCCCGGAAGCTCTACAATCTCGACCAGACGACCGTCCGGGGACGTACCGGAAATGCGAAGTCCCGCCTTTTCGATATCTTCACGGTATTCGTTGTTGAACTCGTACCGATGGCGATGTCTTTCGTATACCAGCTCGTCCTGATAGCATGCCTCGGCCAGGGAACCCGGCACCAGCTTGCACGGATACAAGCCAAGTCGCATCGTGCCGCCCAGATCCTCAACATCCTTCTGCTCAGGCAGCAGGTCGATTACCGGGAACTCGGTCGAAGGGTTAATCTCCGAGCTGTTCGCCCCGTCAAGACCCACCATGTTGCGGGCAAATTCAATGACCGACACCTGCATTCCAAGACAGATGCCGAAGAACGGAATGTTTCGCTCGCGCGCGTAACGAATGGCGCTGATCTTGCCCTCGATGCCGCGATCGCCAAATCCGCCCGGCACCAGGATGCCTCCGACGCCGCGCAGCAGCTCGTCCACATTGCCATCATTCACTTCTTCCGCATTGACCCAGCGAACCTTCACCTCGGCGTTGGCATCAAATCCGGCATGGGACAACGATTCTACCACACTCAGATAAGCATCATGGAGCGCAACGTACTTGCCGACGATCGCAATCTCCACCGTCTTCTCCAGCTTCGACACCCGCTCCACCAGCTGCTCCCATTCCTTCATATCCGGCGCAGGAGTTGTCAGCTTCAGATGGTTGACTACAATCTCGTCAAGCCCTTCATCCCGGAGATTAAGCGGAATCTCGTACAAGGAGGAGGCGTCGCGGCATTCCACAACCGCATTCGGATCAATGTCGCAGAACAGCGCAATTTTGGCTTTCATCTCGGTGGACAGCTCATGCTCTGTCCGGCAAACAATGACGTTAGGCTGAATGCCAATGCTGCGAAGCTCCTTCACACTGTGCTGTGTCGGCTTTGTCTTCACTTCACCGGCCGCTTTAATATACGGAATGAGGGTAACATGAATATACATGACATTTTCGCGACCAACATCGCTTTTAATCTGGCGGATCGCTTCCAGAAACGGAAGGCTCTCGATGTCGCCCACCGTACCGCCGATCTCGGTAATGACCACATCAGAACCGGCTTCGCGACCTGCGCGGAACACGCGCTCCTTGATCTCGTTCGTAATGTGAGGAATGACCTGCACCGTACCGCCCAGGTACTCGCCCCGACGCTCTTTGCTGATGACGGAAGAGTATACTTTGCCTGTGGTAACGTTGCTGTTCTTCGACAGGTTAATATCGATAAACCGCTCGTAATGCCCAAGGTCCAGGTCGGTTTCCGCACCATCATCGGTCACAAATACTTCACCGTGCTGATATGGACTCATGGTGCCCGGATCTATGTTAATGTACGGATCGAACTTTTGAATCGTAACTTTCAGCCCTCTGTTCTTCAGCAATCTGCCCAACGATGCCGCGGTGATGCCCTTTCCTAAGGATGACACAACCCCGCCTGTTACAAAAATATACTTTGTCACTGTATAAAACCCTCCTAAATAATCTCCATAACTTCAGGCGACATATGATGTTATAGCGTAACCCGTTTTCCCCTGATTCATCAGAAGCGGGCCTAACAAAAAGCACGGCCCGCTTCCAAAAATGGCGAGCGAGCTGGCCTTCAACCTATTGCCTATGTTCCCCGGGATTCTCCGGTTGCATCCCGCATCCGTCAATCCCCATATAAACAAAAAAAGTGACCCGAAAATAAATTAACGGGGCACTTTTTATTATTAAAAAACTCATTCACAATCATAAGCCCAAGCAATAGTTTACTCTGTGCCTTATCCGATTGTCAAGAGACAGAAACAGGCTCAAAATTCACCAGTGCTTCGAAGGGCATATACTTGCATCCTAATCAAGCTCTTCTTCCTCGAGCTCTTCCTCCAGCAGATCGTCCTCTTCCTCGGCATCCTCATCGTCCAGCTCATCATCGAGGACCACCTCATCATCGACATCTTCGTCCGCATCGTCTTCATCGAAGAGATCGTCCTCCGCATCCTCGTCATCCAGCACATCGTAGCTGTCGTCTGCATCCTCGCTGCTGAACGTATCTTCCTCTTCCGTGAAATCATCGTCATCATCATCTTCATCATTGATGATCCGCGGACGCTTGGCGTTCGAAATCGGATCCTCGGATTTCTCCAGCGGGTACCAGCGCTTCAATCCCCACAGGTTCGTTCCTACACAGGCGAAACGTCCGTCTATATTGATCTCTGTATATAACTGGGCAATCGTCTCGTTAATTTCCTCTTCCGTAAAGCCGCGAAGCTTGGCTACCTCATTCATAAGGTCACGGTAATAATACGGCGTGTTGGCTGCCTTCAAAACCATAAAAGCCAGGTCAACCATCGGGATTTCCTGAACCTTCTCCGGGTCGAGCTTTAAATTGAGCGGATTACTCACTAACGTACACTTCCTCTCACGCAATCTTCACGTATATATCCTCAGGCATATCCATTATCAAACCTAAGTAAAACCTATTTGCACATAAAAATCAAGTTTTTCTCCTTTTCCCCACGGGAAAAAGGGG
>NZ_NQLZ01000059.1:0-12791 GCF_002276395.1 Paenibacillus sp. 7541
CCCCTTTTGCGTTTTCTTGAGCGTTACGGGTTCATATGATACGTGATTGCTTACATTATAGTGTTTTAACTTTAAATAAAAACTAAAAAGAACTGGGTATCAGTGTTTAGCACTTGCTACTCAGTTCTTTATCAATCTGTATATTTTTATTTTTATCCCCCGGGGTACGATAAAAATAATCGCACCAGGGTGGATTTCAATCCACGCACTTTCGCAGGAAAGCTACTGGAATGCTTTCCATTGAACCGAGGGTCGAAGTATTAATTAAGTTTTTCGACCCGGATGATGAGGATAATAATCTTCCAACGCCAAATTTTTAGCCACATCCGGATTCCCTCCTCCCTTAGGAGTTAGGATAATTATAAAATTAACTTATTTTACAGTCAATATATAAATATACTCTAGTGATTATTGACAGTATGGACATGCCCATCGCTGCCTCAAACAGTCAAGGACATTCGTTCTTTAAATCTTGGAAGGCTTAACAGGTGTTCGATGTAATTGGCCTTAATCCGAATGTACGCAAAGTTGCCGTATGGGTGTACAGTTTCGCCGAGATTGAAAGAATAGACACGTGGTTTGTTAAACGATTTGAGATTGGATACACTTCAATATGGCTCGCCATTATGAAGATCATCAGTAAGAGGACGGTATTTTGCACTTTATGAATTGGGAACCGTGATGCAGTGAGCCTCAATAATCGAAACCATCTCATGAAAATCAAAACAATGATTAACCATATTTACTGTAAAGTCTTCGGCTTTCTTTGAGTCCATCTTGAAGTGCAGGCCATTAAAACGTAGGAATACAACCAGTGCTGTAAAAGCTGTTCGTTTGTTTGCGTTGTGAAATGGATGGTTTTGGCCTAGGGATTCAAACAAAGCGGCGCCTTTTTCGAAGATAGTAGGATAAGCATCCTCGCTAAAGGCAGAAAATTGAGGTCGATGGACAGCCGATTCGAGCACTCCAGGTTCCTTAACTCCAATGTGTTCCCCCGGGCTATATCGTTGTATCATGGCTACATTGATTGCTATTATTTCTTGGACGGATAAATAGCGGATGGATGTCATCTGTCTTTAAGTCCCCGAAGCGTTTGGTCGTATTCTTCAATTACATCCGTTAAAGTATCCATAAAGTCCGCACTTATTCCTTCAGGCAAAGAGACTTTTGTTGACTTCTTAATAATAATTTCTCCTGTGTCTGAATTAACATCAATAGTGACAGTGTCGCCTTGATCCAATCCAATTTGCTTCAAAGCATCCGTCATGGTTATACCGAGACTGTTGCCAAATTTGGTTACTTTCCGTTCCATCTCAATCATCCTGTTCATTTGGTTTCCTCCTTATTATCATATTCAATTGTTATAACAATTATACATTTATAATATTGAGAAGACAAACTCGCTGACCTGGGACCGGTAACGGTCGCTCTAGTATCGCTTACGATGCTAGCATTGCTTCGCAGTGCTTTCAGAATCCTGGATATATTCACTGAACAAGGTAACATATCTGTTTTAGCGAACTATACGTTAAAAGATAGTACGATAATAGCATGGTCTAATAGTTATACAGGGTATAATTGCTAGGGATATACCAACCATAGGTGTGAATGTCCTTTCAAAACCCAGGTTATCATTTCAAACAGAGATTTAACATGAACTTATCAATTGCAAGTATGGCAGATTTGGTCGTTGATGATCAGGAGGCTCTTGGATATTGGGGTTATAAGACAGCGACTAAACCATCGTCATTGGCTAATGATGAACGTAATGTGGCGATCCGAAAAGGAAGCGTTGATTACCACATGAAAGGAACGACGACAGCTTCAGATTGGACTCATAAGCCAGGAGGGACTAACCCTTTGGGATGGAATTATTATCCACATGGGTATAAAATTTGGATAAATGAATATTGCTCCAAGACCAACTCTAGGAATAAGAATGCCTGGAGTTGGTCTCATCCTTATTTTTACACAGGAGGTGCCGGAATTTGATGTCTAACCTAACCAAAGTCAGCGGATTTAAACTACTATTCATCTGTGCAAGCCTAGGATTGATTTTGCTTGGCTCCGGGTGCGCTACGAAGACGGAGATTGTAAGCGTACCTGCGGAAGAAATGATCACCATCCCTTGGAATGCAGGGTGGTCACCAGCCATCAGCATCACTCCGGGCATCCCGTTTGAACTGAGGGGCAGCGATGAAATCGCGTATGAACTATCAGGTGATACCGACTATTTATGTGTGGAAGTCAAGGGCAGACTTGAAAGCATAAGCAATACAGGAACCTCAAGAAAAGCGGGAGAGCGTGTTTACTGGAGCCCCCTCTGCGGGGTACCTTCAGCTGATCTCGCCGATATCGAAATGTCATGGATCACCGTCGTTCGGAAGCAAGAGGGATATCCGACCGGATTGGTTCTGGTCGGGATTTCGTCTGAACGGGAGAACGGGAAGCAAGGTTCGACGTACAAAGCAGACATCATCGCAAGCTTGGCTTTTCCCCAACAAGAGGGGGATTACCAAGACATCTCCGACGAGGATTTAAAGGAACTTGAAGCCGAATATAAAAATAATCCCATCGAATAGTGCAAGTCACTGGATGCTTCGGTATCAACATACGATGTTGGCCAGAGTTGGATCGGCTACACTAAGTTGGACAGAAAAAATAAGGGCTTGTAGAATAAACCTATCATGCTAAGGAGTGAATCTCTACCATGTCCAAACACCAACGACGTACGTTTACAACCGAGTTCAAAAAGCAAATGGCGCAGCTTTATGAAAACGGAAAATCGAGAGCAGCGATTGTGGAGGAATATGACCTCACTGCGTCTGCTTTAGACCGCTGGATCAAGCAGGCCCAAACAACCGGTTCCTTCAAGGAGAAGGACAATCGTTCTTCCGAGGAAAATGAGCTTATCGCCTTGCGTAAGGAAATTCAACGACTCAAGATGGAGAACGACATTTTAAAGCAAGCCGCGCTGATCATGGGACGAAAGTAGCTATCATTCGGAACAACTGTGATAAATACTCGGTATCAGCAATGTGCGACGTCCTGCAAATCGCAAGAAGTACATTTTATTATGAAGCGAAAGAACAACCGAACGAAGACGAGATCACAGAAGCTATCGTGGGGATTTTCCACAGAAATCGAAAAGCTTACGGTACACGAAAGATCAAAGCTAAGCTCCAGGAACAAGGACTTGTTATATCGAGACGTCGCATTGGCCGTATCATGAAAGAGCAAGGGCTGGTTTCCACCTACACGATCGCTCAGTATAAGCCCCACCAAACGGCCTGCAATGAAGCAAAGACAGCAAATGTTCTAGGTCGTGAATTTAAGCAGACGGAAGCTAAGCGGTTCGTCGTTAGCGATCTAACATATGTGAAGGTTCAAAACAAGTGGCATTACATTTGCGTGCTGATCGACTTGTTCAATCGAGAAATCATCGGTCATAGTGCAGGGCAAAACAAGGATGCGGCTCTAGTTTCCCGTGCCTTTGCTACGGTTCAGGGCGATCTACATCAAATCCAGTGGTTTCATACGGACCGTGGCAGTGAGTTTAAAAACATAAAGATGGACGAACTTCTGGGGACCTTTGAAATCGGCCGTTCGCTTAGCATGAAAGGCTGCCCCTATGACAATGCCGTGGCTGAAGCGACCTATAAAGTCATGAAAACAGAATTCATCAACCAGATGAGCTTCCACTGCCTTCATCATCTGGAATTGGAACTATATGATTATATCAACTGGTTTAACAAACATCGGATTCATGGAACGCTGGGTTATCTGACGCCTGTTCAGTATCGCCAAGAAGCCCTTAAAAAAGCTGTCTGATTTACTGTTGACAATCCAAGTTGCGAAACAATGTGATCCAGGTGAACACTCATAACCGTGACTACATCCGTAGAAACTTGTGTTGTCGTTATCTTCCGGCAGGGGTTCCAATCCCCTCGCCTCTATTTTATATTATCAGTGAGACCACCCCGAGAGGTGGTCTTTCTGCATTTCTGGGGTTCAATGAAGATAACATTTCAGGAGAAAAGCTTGATGGGATTGGCTTGAGGGGTATAGGATAAATGAAGTTGTTTAGAAAAAAGTTAGCTTGAATGCAAAATAAGTTGTAACGTTTATCAACATTTATGGATATATCCCTTGAGGAGGTGAATAGATGCGGGACACCGAGGAATTATACAGGGAATATTCGACCCAAGTATATAAATTCATATTTAGCTTTTGCCATAACCATTTGTTGGCGGAAGAGATCACCCAAGAAACCTTTTATAGAGCGATAAAGTCAATACATAGATACAATGGAAGCTGTAAAGTATACGTTTGGCTTTGTCAGATTGCTAAGCATGTTTGGTACCAGGAACTGGACAAGCGGCGGAAGAGTTCCTCTGACATATTAGAGGATCCTTCCTTTACCGATTCAAATTCGCCAGAATCACAGTTTATTTTGGCTCAGAACAAAATGGACTTATTCAAACAGCTTCATTTGCTGGATCCGAATACGAAAGAAGTATTGTACCTGCGTTTGACCGGGGAATTTAGTTTTCGAGAGATTGGAGAAATTCTCGGCAGAGATGAAACATGGGCACGAGTTACCTTTTACCGCGGAAAACAAAAGTTGATGAAAGGAAGATCATCATGAAATGTGATATGATTCGGGATCTATTGCCTTCCTATATTGAAAAGCTAACCTCTTCATACAGTAATGAAGAAATCGATAAGCATCTGGAATCATGCGAGGCATGCCGTCAGTTTTATCGAGAAATGACTGAGGAAACAGGTCTCTATATGCCCTCAATTGATAAAGATGAGGCACAAAAACTTAATTACTTAAAAAAAGTGAGAAAAATAAACAAAAGAAAGATTATTCTCTCCGTCTCTGCGGTACTCCTACTGGCTGTAGCTGTTATTTGGCTTTTCGCCATTGGGACTCGGGTGTCGTCTGAAGATGTAAACATTGCTCATCATATGTCCAACGGTCGTCTGGAGGTTCATTTAACATTGGAGAACGGCAAGGACTTGCTGGTCTCAAGTAAAAGCACATTTATTTATGATGAGAATGGCAATGTAATAGGACATGAAACAAGATACACCCCTAAAGGTGTGCTTCATAACCCTTTTGATAATGTCGGTAATGAATATATGTTAGGGACACAGCTCAGTAACGAACCGGATTATCAGCACTCATTTATTCTAGAATTCAAAGATAAGTCGATGACATTTATTAATGGAGAACTGGTAGAATAATTCAATGCATTCCAGCGAAATATAACTTTGCCTGCGACCTATCAAGGTCGCTTTTTTGCATTATCTTATGTGTTGTGGTTGGGAGAAACCGTCGTGGCCTGGTGAGGGGCAGGGATCAAATTGCGTTGGAGCCATCAGTCGATCTCGCTGAAATCGATAGTCATCGTTCGGAGGCAGGAGTGATATTGACCAGATTGAATCTGGTCGGGATTTTGTCTCAACGGGAGAACGGGAATCAAGGGTCGACGTACAAAGCAGAAGTCATCGCAAGCTTGGATTTTCCCTAACAAGATGGGGCTTACTCCCCTCGCCTCCACCATCATGAACACCATCCGCATGAGAATGGTGTTTTTGTTTTATATTAATACTATAGGCAGGAGCATGTCGTACAGTTGGGGGGAAGTCGATGAATCAGGGTCATGATGGAGAGGATCAATTGATAAAGGTGCTCAATATGGATGGTCAACAGCTAACACCATGCTTGCCTCATCGGGCTTGGCGGGAAGTTGAGCGCTCGCGAGCAGTCTGGATTGATGAGCAGACGATCCAATTGCTGTATAATCCGTTCTTATTTCGGGACTATCGAAAAGCTGCCCTGAAACGAGATCATCACACTTGTTTGTGGTGCGGACAACACGCGACGACCGTGGACCATATAATCCCCTCAAGCAAAGGGGGCTCGGACCTTCCCCATAACCTCATCGCTTCATGCAGCGAATGCAATACGAAACGAGGGAACCGTCCGGCATGGTCCTATCTCAAAGAAAACGCACGCACTGTTCCCAATCTTATGAAGCTGATCTGGCGTATCTTTATCGCTGATTACAGACATCGTCCAATGAAAAAAAGAACAACTGAGTAAAAAGGATTGGAAACTGTGGCTTCGACCGACTGAAGTCTATGCAGAAATTGTAACGTGCTCATTCATTTTGCCGACATTTCATGGTGGCCGCTCAGGGGGAATGGTGTGCCAACGTTTCGGCCAGGGTTAGGCTCCCTCGTCTCTCATACCGTTATTAAAGCGACCGCGACTCGGTCGCTTTTTTGTTACGAAACGAACAAACCGGACTCGACAGCGTAGAAGCACCCAGAATGCCAGGGGAGTGGGAAGAAGAACTTTCGAAGAACCTGGATCACTATTCATCCTTCCTTAGTCATTGAATGTTCATTCCCTCTGTGCTTTTAATCACAAGTCGTGGGGCATGAGGGTGCTAGTTTAGAGAAGAGAGGTAAACAAGATAGAGCTTGGTCTTTATATACATTGAAATAAGACAGAGGTGATGAACATGAGTGAACTCATTAATAACCGTGAGGAAGGAATTTCTGCTCATCGAACAGCCCGTATCCATTTGCTCAAGGAAATCATTAAGGAGCTGCACCATGGAAAAAGCGTGGAGGAAGTTAAGTCAAAATTCAACCAAGCTGTAGGTGAAATATCGGTTGACGAAATTTCGGAGCTGGAGCAAGTGCTGATGCAGGAGGAAGGAATACCGGTCACCGAAGTACAGCGACTGTGCAGCGTCCATGCCGCTGTATTCAAAGGCTCCATCCAAGACATCCACAGAACGCATAAGCCTGAGGACCAGCCTGGGCATCCCGTGTATACGTTTAAAAGGGAGAACCAAGAAATCGATCGACTGGCGAATTTTAAAATCGCACTGCATCTCGATCAATTTCTGAAGGATCCGGGGGAGGCGAATCGTCTCAAATTGCTGGAGGATTTCAGTCTCCTCTATGATGTGGACAAACACTACAGCCGCAAAGAAAACTTGCTGTTTCCTTTTCTTGAGAAATACGGAATTTATGGACCGACCAAGGTGATGTGGGCAGTCGATGACGGCATCCGAATGGGAATAAAAGAGGTGAAATCTAAACTCACTCACTTTGAAGGGAATGCCGAGCTTGTAGTGGACCTTGCCAAACGCGTCTTAAACGAAGTAACAGAAATGATCTATAAAGAAGAACATATTTTATTACCTATGGCTCTGGAAAAGCTGACGGAAGACGAATGGCTTCAAATTGCTGACCAAAGTGAAGAGGTCGGTTATTGCTTGATTGCGCCGGATCAAACGTGGATTCCAGAAAGAGCAGATGAACCTGGCACAGGCCAGGGATTGGATGCTTCTCCGCTGCAAGAGGGATATATCCGGCTGAGCACAGGCATTGTATCGGTCAAACAGATGGAAGCCATATTGAATCATTTGCCGGTCGACCTGACCTTTATTGATGAACACGATATCGTCCGATATTTCTCCCAGGGCAAAGAACGAATCTTCGTTCGGACCAAAGCGGTGATCGGCCGAAGTGTACAGAACTGCCATCCTCCGCAAAGCGTACACGTCGTCAATCAGCTGCTTGCTGATTTCAAAGCCGGTGTTAAAGATGCAGAAGATTTCTGGATTCCGGTTAAAGATAAGTTTGTGTATATTCGTTATTTTGCCATAAGGGATCAAGAAGGAACGTACTTAGGAACGCTTGAATTCACCCAAAACATTAAACCGATACAGGAGCTCACGGGTCAAAAAAGGATACTTTCTACGTCATAAGACGTAAACTGGCGTCGGCTCCTATACAGGCGTCAGTATGCTTTATTGTCGCTGTGAACGATCAATCAGGTTACTTCAAATGTGGTTGTAGGTTTTTCTATTGTGTATAATATGTACAACAATGATAAGCATGAAGGGGGTTCTTGTTATGGCAGTGGATCGGGAACAGCTTCAAAATGTACTCAACCAGGCCCATCAACGTGCTCGCCAACAAGCCAAGCAATCTGGAGCATCTCTATACTATATAAAAAACAACAAACGTATTCGCGAAGATGCGAAAGGCAAAAAATTCGAGATCATGTTCGATTCCCAGGGAAAGCGGATGGAGCGGGAGTACATTGAATAATCATAAACCTGTGATGACGGTATTTGCAGGTACTAACGGTGCCGGTAAAAGCACAATCAGGGACGGTGCTTTTGTTTATCATTAAAACAATCGTTCGGCGAGTTATACATATAGTATCTTTACTTCAATAAGTTCATCTAAGCCAGCCCACTCCCTAGTCTAAAGTCTAGGTTCAGATACCCCCTAAGACGGTTATGTCAGCCAAATCACACAGATATAATGGATCTATAACTTGGAGCGTGACTTATGAAGCCATAAGGGGTGTTTGAATATGAAGGCAACAGAAACGGCTGCAATGGAGCAGGCAGGCAAGGTGAATTGGGTGCTGTTTAATCCAAAAACCTATGTCACCCTCCTATACTTCCTGTTATCCCTCCCGTTAGGGATTATCTATTTTACAGTGGCAATAACAGGAGTTGTACTATCCATTGGATTAACGCCAATCTTTATCGGGATTCCGCTGTTTTTTGCAGTAGCCAAGCTGTTGAATGGGATTGTGGTTTTCGAACAAAGCATGATTCGACAAATTTTGGGTTTACCTGCTCCTTCAGCAGCGTATCCCTCCAATCCACGGTCTGAAGCGGGGCAGAACTGGTTGAAACGAATGGTGGGAGGCTTTGATGGAGCACTCTTTATTCGTAATCTGCTCCTCGTCTTCCTAAGATTTGTTACGGGTATCGTATTCTTCGTGATTACGGTAACGGCTATTGCACTCGGACTAGGATTCATCACTCTTCCCGTCGTCCATATCATTTTAATGAATGAAATTCAGGTTGATATTTTGGAGAAGAGCTTGTTCAGTTATTTTCATATCGATTGGACGTATAACCAGCAATATCTGCTGTACGTTGGCGTGGGCCTTATCCTGTTCTGGATCGCGCTGCGCGTCGTGAACGGGCTTATGCAAGTTCTGCGTAGAGTCATGTATGTGGATGAGCCCTATCAGCGGCAGTCAACGTCGCTAATGGAGGAACAAGTACACGAACCCATACCGTCGCAATATGATGAGTACGAAGAGGATTATCCCGCTCAAGGGATGATGCGGCCAGCTCACAGGGAGTTTTAACATCGGTCTTTTTATAACATGTGCTGTTGAGGCTTGTAGTCTGTATCCCATTCAAAATCGAATCTGAGTACTCAGCAGTATATGGTGGTTGTACACAGCCATGGTGCCCTGCACCACATCTTCGGAAGAAACCCGGCCTCACGAGGTCGGGTTTTTGTTTTCTGGAGCATGATACATCGCCCCTGTAGAAATGAGAGGTTTTGAAATAGCCCATTCTATTCAGGGAATCTGTTACAAATGCGTGTACGTAGGTCAGCGGTCAGACATTTTCCCAGTCATTCTGTGCAATTTGAATATCGATTAGAGAATGTATACAATATATACAATAAGTTTGGGGGGATTTATAGGAAGGAATTATACATAAGTCAGTTGAAATGCAACGAAAGTGATTTTTTTACATAAGGTAGACTGTTTATCTCGTTCAGAAATGGATGTGCAAGACCGTGGGTAAATATTACCTGATGGATGAAATGAAAGGCGACTTGGGCGATCGGGCATGCCGTAATGATCGATGGTGTGGTATACTCATCGCCGTTTTGCATAGGGATACTATACGAAAGAAAGAGGTTGAGGTATGACGCTCCTATTGATTTATCTGTTTCTTGCATTGGGTATTTCGTTTCTTTGTTCTGTGCTCGAGGCAGTTTTGCTATCCACAACCCCATCGTATTTAAATGTCAAGCTGGAGAACGGCAACAAAAGAGCTGGATTGTTCATCGAGTTGAAGAAAAATGTGGATCGCCCCCTTTCCGCAATTCTTACACTGAATACAATAGCCCATACCGTTGGTGCCGCAGGGGTCGGGGCGCAAGCGACTAAAGTATTTGGCGAAGCGTACTTTGGCATTATCTCCGTTGTGCTGACTATACTGATTCTTGTTTTTTCGGAAATCATTCCCAAAACGATAGGGGCCAGGTATTGGAGAAGCTTAGCGCTTGTCTCTGCTCAACTGATTCAGTATCTCATCTATATCACATATCCTTTAGTTATCATATCTGAATACATTACCAAAATAATAGCTAATAAATCTCACGTGTCCACAACGACGAGCAGAGAGGAATTATCTGTGTTGGCGAATGTAGGTACGGAAGAGGGTGTATTCGAGGCAGACGAGAACAAAATCATTCAAAGCATCATCAAACGTAAGGCAATTAGAGTACATGAGGTCATGACGCATCGTACCGATATTGTAGCCCTTTCCGTGAACGCTTCTCTGGACGAGGTTGTATCTGTGGTCAGCAAGGAGAAGTACTCCAGATTGCCAATTTACGAAGACAGCATAGACAATATTGTAGGGATTCTGCATGCCAAAGATCTCATTAAGTACTTAAGTGGTCCTCATAGTGTGGACGAATTTAATGTACGGGATTTCAGCAGAACTGCTTATATCGCACCCATGTACAAGACGATGGATCAACTATTCAAGGACTTCCAGCAGAACAAAATCCATATTGCGATCATTATCGACGAGTTTGGGGGTACGGCAGGTATTGTAACCCTTGAAGATTTATTGGAGGAAATTGTCGGCGAAATATTTGATGAGGACGATGAGATTGTTAGGGATATCATTAAGGTAGATGACAACACATTCTATGTGAATGGAGGCATCAGCCTGGATGATGTTGTGGACTATTTCAAGGTAGATCTGCCGATTGAGCAATACGAGACGTTGAATGGGTTTATGATTGGCCAGCTCGGCCGGATTCCTAAGCTTGGAGATAGAGATTCTATTGAGTATGCCGGATTGGTATTTAAGATTGAGGAAGTCGATGGAAGAATGATTTCGAAGGTTAAAGTGTGTAAAGTTTTGGAGCATTAGGATTGGATCTGGGCTAGTATGGAAATACGATGCCTAGTATGGAAATGGCAGCCCGGGCATCGCGAGCGATGTCCGGCATGGTGAAGCTGTGAGGCTTGCCCAGCGATAGGCCAGTCACCGCCATGTCTGTATATATAATATATATCTACACTGTTCGCAGCCTGGAGGGAGAGGCCACAGTGAAGTAATCCTTGCTATTCGGCCCCAGGTGGGGTATGATGGAGTCAATGGAATACTGACCTGCCTATAAATTCACATTTTGCAGAGGGTTGTTATTTTATGGAGACGACCTTGTGCAATATGTGAATTTTTATTTTCTGAATAAGAGCTCATATAAATTTTGAAGGAGGTGTTCCGATGGAAGCTGGAACAGTGAAATGGTTTAATGCGGAGAAAGGCTTCGGTTTTATCGAGGTTGAAGGCGGTAACGACGTTTTCGTTCATTTCAGTGCGATTGTAGGCGACGGCTATAAGTCGTTGGACGAAGGTCAACGTGTTGAATTTAATGTGGTACAGGGTAATCGTGGACCGCAGGCTGAGAATGTCGTAGTACTGTAAAAAAGAATGAAGCTAATGCCCCGAACCCTGTGTTTTGGGGCATTTATTCTTTTTGTTTGATGAATAGATGATCATCGTAAACGGATATGGACAGCTGAAAGCATGGCCAGATTTGCCTTAGGTACAGAGCGACAAGATACCAAGAGGGAGGGTGCGTTTATGTACTATTCGCGGAAAAGGTTGGAGGATATTCCCCAAGAGGCTACCGCAATATGGTCCTGTATTCAGGAGGATTGTAACGGATGGATCAGGGACAATTTTGCTTTTGCGGAGGTACCGACCTGCCATCAATGTCAGTCTCCTATGAAGAGAAGCATGAGTGAGCTGCCTGTGCTCGTGAATAAGAGAGAGGATCAGAAATTCCTCAAGAAGGGCGTTCAGATCGAGAAAGAATAACAGCGCCCCATTTCCTTCATATAACAAACTCGCTCTATGAGCGGGTTTTCTGTTTTTCTTGGCTCGAATGGCAGGCTGTCACGTCTCTCTCGCGGGACAAACGTCGAGCCATACGCATCACGCATCTGTTGCACAGCCATGGCCTCCTCATAAGAAGATCCAGAAACGATGAACCACTAGAGTTCCTTGTGGTGTCCCCAATTACTCGCAATATTACCTGTTCAAACGTGTCATCAAACCAGATCATACTGGAAGTGATGAATGTCATTACTCCACCATCAACATTCAGGAAATTCTCATCACAGCGGGGTACGAATCCGGGACTCCATACCGATATTCCACAACCGGTGTCGTCCTCCTTCGCTGACAGCATCTATACCGACCATGATGATTCGGGTGTGTTATAATAAAGTACAAAGTCCCAGTTTATGGATGGCTGAAAGAGGGTGGATATGATGCTGTTGTTCTTCTTGTGTTAATCATAGTTAACCGTTCCGCTTTCCCTTATAGAACATCTAAATAAGGAGCGGAACAGCATGAAATATGTAAACGGGAATGTTATATTTCCTGAGTCTTTGCTCAAGGAAATTCAGCAGTATATTCAAGGTGAGTTCGTATACATTCCACAACCAGGATCACGTAAACGATGGGGTGAAAAGTCAGGTCTAAGAGAACAATTGGATCGCCGAAATAACGAAATTCGTGAGTTGTACATGAAAGGCGAGTCCATTGAGCGACTTACGAAGCTGTACCATCTATCCCATGAAACGATAAGGAAGATCGTCTATTCGAAGAAATGTTAAAGCC
>NZ_NQLZ01000060.1:0-11375 GCF_002276395.1 Paenibacillus sp. 7541
CGGAGTCGATGAGGCAGAAGTTGCTGCAGATGTGCATCGCGATCCCTGGCATCTCCTACTTGGAGCTGATCGCCCGTCAGCCGGATCGGCCCTTAGAGAACGCCTTAGCCGCAGCCTGAGCAAGACACCCTGAAACGTTGGGGCCTAGACGAATCCCGTTCATATTTATCCTTCATTTTTAAACCAGCCTGTATCGGTTCGCGAACCTGAGTCCTTCGTCTGTAACTGTCACACGATATTGAATTCATTCTACTGCTTCCACTCGAATCACTCTTCTGGCCACTTTGAGCGCGCTATTGCTCTACTTGAACCGCTCTACCGCTACACCTGTGGCACGCTACTGCTCTACTTGAACCGCTCTACCGCTACACCTGTGGCACGCTATGCTCTACCTGAGTCGCTCTACCGCCACACCTGGACACCCTATGCTCTACTTGAACCGCTCTACCGCCACACCTGAGGCACGCTATTGCCTCCACGCCGAACTGTCTCGAGTATAACCACATATAGTCGGCTTTCGAATGTGTCTGCTCCTGAGTTTCTGCGCTGCCTGATCAAAAGGGATAATCATGCAAAGCACACCCGAAACAAGTATAGATCAGCAGCCACCTTTCATTTTGAAAAATTGGGATCTTATTCTTTGTGAATAAAATATGAATTTACATACAATTTACATAAAACCCATGAAAAAACGATTCCTCGAAACCGATATAAAAGGTGTATTACAAGCTTGTATAGGATTGCGGACCCGGCTAAATCTCCGTAAATAAAGTGGAAGCCTGACACCGAGATAATCACCCTACTGCCCACTATTGGTCACGGTGTGTCATGTCCGGAGATGTTGCCTGCACTTTTTTGCCGTTTTACGCCGCCCGCACCAATGACAACGAGAGGAGGATCTGCTTTTACACGGAACATAAAGACTTCGTTATATGGTTAGAGACCGGCCAACTCTAAGGAAGCAAGCCCAGGTTCTCCAGAAAGCTGAATCGAAACGACGAAGACACGAAAACGCATGGCAACGACAACTTATTTAGAAATAAGGAGGAGAGCCCGGTATGGAGCGTTTGCACTTGCTTTTTGAACAGCTTGAGCGTCTGACGGGCGTAGCCGATATCGCCTACCACGAAATCAGGGAAGGCCGCCTATGTCCGGTATTGAAAACGAAGACCGACCATCTCGGCGTGGAAAAGTGGAAAAGCGTCCATGCACAGCATCCGGTCTACATTCAGCAGGATCGCCTCTTGAGGGAAATGCTGGAGCAAGAACTGCCCTCACCCACCGTTGTGCAGGACGTCAAAAATGATCCGCGCTCTGCCGATGAGTTCTTCTTGTTCGGAATCGACAGCATTATGGTTGTGCCTGTCATACAACTCGAAACCGTAATCGGAATCGTTGTTGTCGCTTCAATCGGGAAGCTGCATCATTTTTCGGAAGATGAGATTTCACAGGCAGAACAGTTGGTCAAGGAATACAGCGACGCATTCCAATTCTAGTTCAAGGGGGATTCCGCACATGAATATAGCCGAAGCCATATTGAAGTATTTGAGAGAAGTTGGAGTGGATCATATATTCGGGATTCCTGCAGGAATCATCGGGCCGATATACGACGCGCTGATCGATGTAGACATGAAGCCCATCATTACTAAGAACGAAGCCGGTGCGGCGTACATGGCCGCCAGATATGCAAGCACATCCGGCAAGCTGGCTGTCTGCGCCGGCGCTGGTGCCGTCGGGGTCGGCAACATGATGAACGGAATCGCTGACGCCATGCGCGCCAAAGCGCCCCTGCTCATCATCACCGGTTATGTGAATCGCTGGCAGATCGGCAAAGGAGCCATTCAAGAGATGGACGCCCAGGACATCGTTCGGCCGATCACCAAGTACAGCAACACCGTCATGAACGAAGCGGATGTGTTAGCTGAACTGGATAAAGCGGTAAGGATCGCGCTTACGCCTCCATTTGGCCCAGTGCATATTTCGATTCCAATTGATGTGCAGCGGATGGAAGCGCCTAATGTCCTTCCGGAGGCTCCAAACCTGGCTGATCTCCAAGTCGTGCGCTCTAATCCGAAGGAGCTGGAAGACGCAGTGTCCCTCCTGAATGAGGCAGAACAAGGAATCATTATGGTCGGACGCGGCGGACGGGCTGTGGCCGAAGAAATCATGCAGCTCAGCGAACGGCTGCAGTGGCCGATCATTACGACACCTTCGGCTAAAGGCATCATTCCCGGCGATTTTCCGCTTAACTTAGGAAACTACGGGTTTTCCAGCACCGATGCGGCCATGGAATACGTCACCACCTCCCAGTCTTCCTGCATTCTGATTCTGGGTACGAGCCTGGGTGAAGCCTCTACGTGCAACTTTAACGACATGCTCGTGGAGGGACGCAAGGTGATTCATGTTGATCGTGACGCCAGGGAAATCGGCAAAGTGTTCAAGACGGACGCACCTGTCCTCGCCGATCTCAAGGATGCGCTCCCTTATTTCCTTGAGCATGCCAAGCCATCCTCGGCTTCGTATAAGAAGCCATTGCCGCTGAACGAGGCTTACCAGCGCAATCATACTGGCTTATCCCTGCGCCTCTTCCTTGAGAAGCTGAGCAAGGTGATGCCGAATGATACGCGTTATGTGTGCGATATTGGGGAGTTCACCAATTTCGTGCTGAAGTATTTGGAAATTCCAGCCGGAGGAGACTTCGAGATTAATCTGAACTACGGAGCCATGGGATCAGCGATGGCCGGAGGGCCAGGATTGTATTTGGCGGATTCCTCTCGTCCGGTTGCTGTCATTGCGGGAGACGGCTCGTTCTTCATGAATGGGACGGAAGTGCTGACTGCTAAGGAATACGAGCTGCCTGTCATTTACTTCATCATTAACAATGCCATGCTATCCTACGTTGACCGTGGACAGAAATTTCTGTACAACCGCACGATGCCGGATTACAAGCAGGATCGGATCTCCATCGCTGACATGATGCGCATCGCCGGAATTCCATCCATGTCTGTGGGTCATCTGGATGATATGGACGACATTCCTGGCTTCGTCCGGGAGAGAGTTGGACCTTGCATCATCGAGGTGAACACGGACGGCAGTGAACCTGCGCCGATCCTGGATCGTCTGAAGGCACTCAAACATAAATGATCCTATTTTATCTATTTCAAACGAAGCACTATATAATACCAAAACCATTTCTAGTTCATAGGAGGATAACAAAATCATGGGAAGCTTTAACATCAAAATCGATCAAGCTGCAAAAGTATTTTATGCCGAGGTGGAAGGCACCTTTTCTCCGGAAGACGGCATGGCTGCCATGGAGGGCTACAACAAAGCGATCTCAACGATTTCCGCACCGGAATATGCTATCGACATCGACTGCACGAAGCTGAACGTCTCCGCGCCGGAATCACTCCCGCTGCTGGAAGGCTGCTTCGGGCTGTACAAGAAGGACGGCTTCAAGAAAGTAACACTACGGATTTCCAAAAACCCGATTCTGAAGATGCAGCTTGGTCGCGTTGCTCGTGGCGTACAGCTGGACAACTGCGAAATTATCGAACAATAAGGAGAGATGGCCATGAGAGGGGTACAAATTCGCGATATCGAAATTTACCATCCGTCCAAGGAAGTAGACAATGAATATTACATTAACTATTTTGCGGAAAGAGGCACGGATGTTACCGGGCTTGTAACCGCTCTGGGCCGTAACAAACGTTTTATTATCGATAATCAGGAAGAAAATACGTTTACGATGGCTGTCGAAGCATCCAAGCGGGCACTGGACAAAGGCGGACTATCAGCCGCAGATGTGGACCTGATCATTTTCACGTCCCAAACGCCGGAGTATTTGCTCCCCAGCAACGCGCTGAAGCTGCATCATGCGCTTGGAGGCGATCTGTTGACCGCCTGCTTCGACATCAATGCCAATTGCGCCGGCATTCTTGTAGCGGTGGAGCAAGCCGCGCGCTACATGGCTTCCAACCCTAGAATCGAACGGGCGCTTGTGGTCGGAGCTGATTACTTGTCCGTCCATAGTCCGGAACAGCCGGTCTATTATTCCAATTTTGCCGAGTCAGCGGTTGCTGTTATTTTGGAGCAGGTCGAAGGGACGCGCGGTCTGATCGACTCTATCTACCAAACCGATACGTCCGTGATCGACAATTCCCTTTTCCCTGCTCACGGATTATCGAATCTGTACCGCGAGGAATTTACAGCTAAGGACGCTCAGGTTCAATTTACGCCTTTCGATGATTCGGTATGCGCTGAATCTGCAGTTAACTCGATTCGGATCCTGCTGGAACGCAACCAGATGACTACTGACGATATTAAGGGCTTTATGTTCTCCCAGTTCACCACGGGCAATATTAAGCGAGTGTCCGAAGAACTCGGCATTGATCAGGACAAAGTTCCTTACATCGGAGACAAATACGGTTACACTGCAACGACCAGCCCCTTCCTGGCCCTCTATGAGGCCATTCAGGCCGGGCAAGTGAAACGCGGTGACTACCTGGTCTTCTGGACCGTCGGCGCCGGTTGGCAAAACGTTAGTCTGCTGATGCAGTACTGATCTTTCTTCCCCGGTTGTCATCCCATTCCCACAACTCCAGAATGGGATGAGCATCTATATCCTTAGAAAAAAAGTCCGTCTCCTCGGCCGAGGGACGGACTTTTATAATTGTCATCTATGATCTACTGCCCTGTCATCTATTCTGCTTTATCTATTCGAATAGCGGCACATTCGGGTCCTTTCCGCCGCCGTGAATCAGCATCGTGTGCAGTTGTCCACGGTGGTGATACAAGTGCGCCATAATTTCAAGCAGCCACTCATACCGCGTATACTTCACACCCCAGTAGGCGGTTACTTCACGCTGGAGCTCCTCCTCGCTCATCGCATGGAATTCCTGAAACAGGTAGGAATAGCCTGTAAGCAGCTCTGCCTGGATGTCTTTCAAATTGTCCAACGCGATACCCGAGTAGAACGCGCTCATCTCCTCCTCTGTCGCCCCTTCGGATATACGAAAATCCGCCCGACAGATGACAGCCATATGGGTTAGCAGTTCCCCTACGGAACGCTTGCCTTCCATTGACCTGATGTGCAGGTCCTCCTCCTCGAGCTTATCGATGATCGCAACGACGGACAGAATCGCTACTTCGATCTGATGCAGCGCATATCGGCAAAATGGATTCATCGCTTTCCTGCCTTCCTTATCATTCACGATATGTATATTTTATCCCCTAAAACATTATAGAACATATGTTCTCCAACATTCAACTGTAACCATCTGCAAGTCGGAAATTCCCACAAATTGGGTGGAGTGGGTGGTATACTAAGATCTAGAGGTTGCCTGAATGAGGTCATCTGACTTTATTTTTAATCATATTTAGGAGCGAACACATGATAATCCTGTATTCTCTTCTTAGTTTGGCCGCCGTCATCTTACAGTCATTCTTACAAAGGTTCATGTGTACTATGATGCGGAGGACATGAAAGACTCAGATGTCTATAGAAGATTTGTTGGCGTATCCATGCTCTTGATACTACCGGGGATCGCTACGATTTGGTTTCTGGATCTTAGCGAGCCGCAGCCGCTGCTTGCCCAACTGCTGGGACTGCCTTACTTCTATCGTGGGTATATGGAGTTTACCCACATTAAAGAATCCAACCGGCATAAAGTATCGTTTATTCTAGCTTTTTATTTCCTTGGTGCTACCATCGTGCTGGAATTACTCCGACTGTCAATGTAAAGAACCACAACAACCTTGGCCCCAGCCTAACGGCCTAAAGGGTACCAAGGTTGTACATTGGGGTAGAGCTATTTGGGTGGAGCTATTTGGGTGGAGCTACTTGGTTACTTGAGTAGAGCTACTTGGTTACTCGGGTAGAGCTACTTGGTTACTCGGGTAGAGCTACTTGGCTAAGTTTACTTGGTTAGGGCTTGGTTAGGGCTTGGTTAGGCCACCCTTGGTTGCGGTAGCGCTCTGACGAATTTACAGCGATGCTCCTGCAAGCGTGTAGCCGGTTGTGTTCTCCAGCACCTCCACCTTGAACGCTGCATCTGTTCCGGCATCCGCATCGCGAATGACATGAACAGACAGATGCCCGCTGCCGATGGCAATATGCCCGGCCTTCAGTTCGTTCATCCCTTCCGGCAGGAAAGGTGACAGCGCAATTTCCTTCTTGGCGGCGTTCGGGTAAAGACCCAGCATCGCTTGAAGGAATACAATCGCTGTGCCGGCTGCCCATGCCTGAGGGGAACATGTCGTCGGATACGGCACCGGATAACCCAGCTCTGCATCGTACCCGCAGAACAGCTCCGGCAGGCGCTGGTATTCAAAATGCCCGGAAGCCTTAAGCAAGCCGGATATGACGCTTCCCGCCTCTTCCCGGAATCCCATCTTCCCGAGTCCGAGCAGAATCATGCCATTGTCATGCGGCCATACACTGCCGTTATGATAGCCCATTGGATAATAACCTGCCGAGCGTGTGCTCATCGTGCGGATTCCGTAGCCGTTGAACATGTCCTTCTCCAGCATCCGGCCCGCTTGCGCCTTGGCGCGCTGCTCCGATGGCAGCCCGGTCATCAGCAGATGCCCCGGGTTAGAGGTGACGCTCCGCACCTGGCGCAGATTCTTGTCCAGCGCGATGGCATAGCAGGACTCCTCCTCCATCCAGAACGCCGATTCAAATCGCTCCTTAAGCGCTCCGGCGTCTTCCTCCAGCTTCCGGGCAAGCTCCGCATCCCCAAGCTCCGTGAAGATCGGTACCAGCGATTTCAGTGCCTGGTAGACGTATCCCTGAACCTCCGACAACGCAATCGGAGATTCGGCGAATTCACCCGATTCATGAATGATCGAATTCGCGGAGTCCTTCCAGCCCTGATTCGGGAACCCCTTCTCCGCCTCTTGCTTATAGGCCATGAAGCCCGAGCCAGCTTCAAGCTCAGCATCCATATATTCAAGGGCCCGCATGATGTTCGGCTTCAGCTCCTCGGCCAGGGAGAGATCCCCTGTCCAGCGGTAGTATTCACCGATCAGCATAAGGAACAGCGGCGTCGAATCAATCGTTCCGTAATACGGTGCGAACGGGGATTGCTTGGTCGTAACCAGCTCACCATAACGGATCTCATGCATGATTTTGCCCGGCTGTTCATCCCGCCACGGATCGTACTTCTCCCCTTGATAGGCGGCAAGCGTACGCAGTGTCCCTATGGCAATCTGCGGATTCACCGGCAGCATGAACAAGGCGGTAATCAGGCTGTCCCGCCCGAACGGTGCGGCAAACCACGGCAGACCGGCCACCGTCATACTGCCGAAGCCCACATCGGTGGTCAGCATTCGAAGATCCTGCACACTGCGCTGGAACAGGCCGTTAAAGTGCGGGGAATCGGACTGGACGCGGGCGCTGCCTTCATACCACGCCTCATAAGAAGCTTCCAGACGGCGCAACCCCTCTTCATAGCTAAGTGACTGAGCTGGCTCCAGCTGCTCCGACACTGGCATTATGCAGAACGTAATCACCTGACGCTGCTGCGGTTTCATCGGCAGCGAGAACGTGACGCTTCCACTCTCGTCTGCCTTGCCTTCAGGATGATCCCAGGCGATTCGAGTCTGTCTTCGCATCTGGTCTGCCCCAACATACGAGAACGTCAGCTCGCGCTCGCCGAATTGGGTTCCCTCCATGGCGCCAACCTCACCCGTCCGATACTTCCGGACAAGGAACATGTCCTGAAAATCCGCATCAAAAGCGACAGCAAACTCGATATTAGAATCATAGGTGAAGTAATTGGTGAGCTCCATGCGTTCATACAGCACGCCGTCATAGATGAACCGCTCCCGCAGCACTTCGATGGCGCCGTCATCCTTGGCTTCCTTCATCAGCCGGATGCTGGCAATATAGCTTTTATCCCCAGCGGAAGACAGCAGCGACGGCTTCTGCCCGTCAACGAACACCTCCATCCGGCTTAAAAAGCGGGTATCCTTCGTATATAATCCATGGCCCTGCTCATTCCCTTGAGCAATGTCCCCATCAAGTCCGGTAAGAAAGAACAGATCGCCTTCTTTAATCACACGGTATTCCATCATGTATCCCCCATCTGTATGATGTATGCTTCATTCAGTGTTTCTCCATCCCGGAACAAGTATCCTTCCATCAGCTGAATATCGGTGAACATCTGTCTGTCTGAATAAATTTCTGCTGTCGAGATGAATATCAGCCTTTGACCCCTGCGCTGGAGATCCCTTCAATATACTGACGCTGGAACAGGAAGAAGAACAGAATGATCGGCAGCGTGGACAGCACAACCCCCGCCATAATAAGCGGCGTATTCTCGAAGAACATATCCTTGACACTGTTAAGACCAACTACCAGCACATACATCTCCGGTGTGTTTGCCAAAGTGCTCGGAATGAGATAGCTGTTCCAGGTGCCCGAGAATGCAAGAATGGACATCGTGATCAGCGATGAACGAGCCAGCGGATACACAATTCGCCAGAACGCCCCCATCTTGGTCAGACCGTCGATTCGAGCAGCCTCCAGAAACTCATTGGGCACGGAAATGAAAAATTGACGCAGCATAAAAATGTACAGCCCTTGATACAGAAACGGCACCGTCAGTCCCAAGAACGTATTCAGCCAGCCAAGCTGGGCGACATTCACGTACACCGGGATCAGGATCATATGGTACGGCACCATCATGGTCGCAACCACAATCCAGTAAATCACCGTTTTCCCCCGGAAATTCAGCTTCGCCAGTGCAAAGCCGGCCATCGGGTTAATGATCAGGTTGCCAACCACCACGACGCCTGTCATGATGACGGTATTCAGGAACCATCGCGGAACATCATAAGCCGGATTCGTGAAGAAGATTTTAAAGTTGTCCAGCGTCCAGTTCGCCGGTGACGTCAACGTGTTCACAAACCGCATCGGAATGATGGACGAGTACAACGTGTAGAGAAAAGGAAGGGCGAATAGGAGCCCCAGCAGAATCGTCCACAGATACATCAGCGGACGCTGAACGTTCGTACGGGTCATCATACTCTCACTCCTTCTCGTCCAGGAATTTTTTTTGCAGATACGTAATGAGCATAATAATGATAAAGAACAGCACAACCGCCGCACTGCCGTAACCGATGTTCATATACCGGATGCCGTGCTGGTAGAAATACGTGACGACCGTGCTGGTCGCCCCTGCCGGCGAGCCTAATGCGCCATACCGAGAGATCGCGGCAATCTGGTCATAGATCTGAAAACCTGCGATCGTGGACACAGACACGATGAAGAACGTAATCGGCTTCAAGTACGGAACGGTGATATAACGGAATTTATTCCATTTAGAAGCCCCGTCAATTTCTCCTGCCTCGTACAGATCCTTTGGAATCTCCTGCAGACCGGACAGATACACAATCATCGTGAATCCCGCTTGCTGGAAAATAAACAGGATACAAACGAACAGCAGCGCATAGCTCGTATCTGCGAACCAGGTCACGTTGCCGAACCCGAACATCCCGAAAAACTCGGTCAGAAACGTTCCTTTCTTGAACAGCATCATAAAGACCGTCGTGATCGCAATCTGCGACGTAATATACGGCAGAAAGAACACCGTCCGGAAGATGCCCTTCCCTTTCAATTTCTGATTCACCAGGATGGCCAGCAGCAATCCGAGCAGCGTCTGGATCGGAATCGAGATGGCCACGATCTGCAAGGAGTGAAGCAGTGCGCGGAAGAACTCTTTATCCTGAAGAATCTGGATATAGTTCTGCAGTCCGATAAACTGCGCTTGATCCAGCGCCGCAAAGTTGGCATCCTGAAAGCTTCGAACAAATGACTGAATAAACGGATATAAGAACCACCAGGCCCACAAGATCAAGAAGGGCAAGGAAAACAACCAGCCCAGCGTCATATCATGATCGGCCAGCGACCGAAACCAGGACTGTCTGATCTTGTTGCCGCCTATGCCGGCTTGTTTGCTGTAATTGGACATCTGTCTCCCCCCGTCCATACTTTTATACAAAAATCGGGCCGCTCCCTCTGTTTCAGAAGCGGGAGCGGCCTGACCCTGCGCTTTTATTGGAACTGACTTTGAATATCATCAAGAATTTGCTGCGCCGTCTTGCCGGAGCCGCCAAGAATCAAGCCCTCCAGCTCTTTCACAAGCTCATCGGTAAAACGCTTCGTGTCGGTTGGATACCCGTAATCCGTGCTGTACTCCAGCGCCGGCTCGATGGCCTTGAACTCCGGATTTAACTCGAAGTATTGAGCCGACAGCTCCGGAATCGAAGGGTTGAAGCCAAGCTCCATAAACGCGGTTTGCGTAGTGTCATTGGTCATGTAATATGCCGCCTGAAGCGCGGCTTCCTTGTTCTTCGCGTCCTTCAGCACCATGTAGGCGTCAGAGCTCATCGTGCTGCCGTTCGTCGTTCCCTTCGGAACCGGAAGTGCCACATAGTTCAGGTCTGGATTTGCATCCTTCAGGTAGCCCTTGTACCAATAACCACCGGTGCTCATCGCCCCCAAATTGTTGGCAAACACTTCGCCGTCCCAGCCGAAGCCGACCGATTTCGGCGTAACTGCAATGCCTTCTTCATACATGTCGATGATCATTTCCAGGGCCTGTACGTTCTCCGGGGAATTGATCGTTTCGCCATTGCCCCATCCGCCGCCAAAGCTTTTCACATAGTTCGTAATATGGAATGCGTCGAGGTTCACGATGATCCCTTTCACATCCCCTTGATTCAGCACTTTCGCTGCTTCAATCACTTCATCCCAGGTGGTCGGATAATCGCCGAGCCCAGCATCCTGCCACATCTGCTCGTTAATAACAAACATCGCCGGCATGTCGCTGTTCGGGATGCCGTATTGCTGACCGTCCACACTCCAGATGTTCTTGGAGGCCTCCATGAACCGGTCCATGTCCACACCGGTCGTCTCAATCAGCTCGTCGAGCGGAGTGAACAAGCCCTTGTTAATATACTCGTACGCGCCTTCGTTGGACATTTTAATGAATTCCGGGGCAACGCCGGCCGCAATCTCGCCAGGCAGTGTATTCCAGAACTGCTCGCTGCTCGGATATTGCTTGATCTTGAGTTCAATATTCGGATAGGTCTCGGAAATCGCATTCGCTGCTTGCTGATAAATCTCCAAGTCCTGCGCCGACCCCCAGAAGCCAAAGTTCACCGTGATCTTCTCGTCTGCGCTGCCTGCCCCCTTGTCAGCGCTGTCACCGCTCCCGCAAGCGCTTAGGCTCACAACGAGAGCCAGGCACAGTACCAGGGTGGTATATAACTTTTTGTGCACTTTCATCATCACGTCTACCCCCATCAAAGAATGTCATCTTCTGTTTACATGCTCTATCATATCGACCCGCACAAACAAAAAGAGG
>NZ_NQLZ01000061.1:0-1831 GCF_002276395.1 Paenibacillus sp. 7541
CATCAAGACGGATAGTCGAACTGATTTTGTCGGAAAATTAAAGGGTGAGGAAGTTACACTTCCGAACGTAAAAACAAAACAGGTTACGTTTAATAAGAGAAGCCCGGAGGACACAGCTCAATTACGAAAGGATTTTAAAAAGGTCAGAAAAGATTTGATGCAATCTATGGCTAATGATCCTAAAAAACAAAGGCATTAAAAAAAGCTGGAATTTCAGATAGTGACATTGAAGATATGAAAGAATTTGGTCTTGTGCCTGACGGTTGGCAAGTCCATCATAAAACCCCTCTGGATCAGGGCGGTACTAATGATGTGGAAAACTTAGTTCTAATAAAAAACCACCCCTATCACAAGGTTATTACAAATGAACAGAATTCATTAACGAAGGGTATGAAACCTGGAGATAGTAAATCAGTAGAATTTCCTATTCCAGAAGGAGACATTTATCCTCCTAAAAAGGAATAAATAATTAAGAAGGTGATAATATGTGGAGAGAGCAAATTGATATCATTTCTAAGATAAGGGGAAAAAGGGATCGAAAACTAAATTTACCTGTTAATGAAAATGAGTTATCAAGATTTCGTAAATCTGTAGTAGAGAAATTTGGTAAAGATGTGCTGCCACAGCAATACTATGAATTTTTGCAAACAGTTAACGGGATTGAATTTAATGGACTTAGAGTTTATGGAGTCGACCTAGTTTATTTAGACTCTAAGCCAATAAATCAGGTGGATAGTTTTTTTGATGCCAATGAAACATGGGAGTCAATTAAAGACGAAGATGAGTTAATTTTCTTCGGAGACTCAGATATTGCTTGGTACTGTTATAATGCTACTAAAAATAGTTTTGTTGAACTCGATAAACCTTCAGGTGAGCTTATGGAAACTTTTAGTGACTTTAATACTATGCTGGAGTCTGCTTTCTCTGTAGCGCTTGATTAAGTGAATAAGCTGAGACATGTTGATGTAACTACGTATTATGCACGGTCCATTAAGTTAACGAAGTCAAGCATTTTCAATGATTCATATCCTGAGAAGATTAAACCGAATCGGAGTATCACATGAAAAGCGAGGAAATATATAGCAATTTATTAAAGAAGTGTAAGTATCTCTAGTAGAGGAAAACGGAAAGTAATGAGAATAATGACCCCGGCGCCACAGGGGGAGGGGAAATCGATGAAACGAATACCGTTAGATACAGCCCTAGCCCTGCGGCGACGGGAGAACGTGCGACTACATTGTTCCGATGATCTAGATGAGGTTGTCGACATCTTCGTCAAACATGTCAAAGGTCTGATGTCACGGGAGCAAGTCAAGTTAAGCCTTACACATTACCTTATTAAGTCTAAAACAATGACGTCGTTCATCGAAATCAAGTCCTAGCAAAAGTTGTTGGATTCCTAAATCAGTATGATTGGCGTCATATCGGTTATTATCGTAAATATTTGTCGTTGTTTAGTTAACCTTTCCCCCGCCATTGTGCGGGGGTTCTTTTAGCCGTTTAATTGGGATATTAAAATGGGACGAGGGGAAATTGGAGGCATTACAATTGTAATCATCTACATATCTATTCATGACTCATTGATTACTGATTCGTCTATCCGATTCCTGCTGTCTATTCTGTGCTAGACATCCTCTGAGTTTCACCGTTTGTGACGGAAGTGGAGCCGCCGGAAGAGAAGAAGGGCTTCTGGAGCAAGGTGCTGGATGTGACGCAGGTCGTGCTGGATGTAGCCAGCTGTATTCCGGGTGTTGGAACCGTAGCGAGTCTCGCGAATGCAGGGATCTCTCTCGCCCGAGGGGACTATGTAGGAGCGGGGTTGTCCCTGGTA
>NZ_NQLZ01000062.1:0-1387 GCF_002276395.1 Paenibacillus sp. 7541
AATACTCCTTCTGCCTTTAAACAGACTGAATTTGCTAGTTCTTATAAAGCGAGACTTAGTCAAACGCCATCACCTAATAATAAAACGGTTGGTTTTGAGGGGCAAAGGGGCGAATCAAAATGTATTTTAAAACCACCACCAGACCCTGAATTGAAGAAGATATTAGACGAAGCAGGTATTGATGGGATAAATTATAAGAACGGAGTACCTGATTTTTCGCCTGTAGCAAAAGCAGAACTTGAAATTGACCATATGGTGGGCGGAGTTGGTAGTAATGGAACTAAAGCTAGAACTGCGAATTTTAAACAGGCAGATATAAAATTGGCAGAGCAACTTAATAACTCACCTGAGTTGGCTAGTCAATTTGGGTTAACCCCAGGAAAAATTAAGTCGGGGGACATTGCAGATATTCGCGAAGAATTAAAGCTAACTTGGCATGAATTAAATGATGGTAAAACAATTCAACTTGTGCCATCTGAAATTAACAGCAAATTCGGACATCTAGGTGGCGTAGGAGAGATAAACGCAGGAGCGTTTGAACCGGGCGGATTTGCTAATAATTAGAAGGGAGATTTCTCAAAGTGAAAATTAATGATGCAGTTTTCGGTGAACTTGAATACGATTATGTGTGGAGCAAGGATATTACAATTGAGTTTTTCGGAAAAAGAGTCAATATTGCTTTGATGGTAGATGGTGAAGAAGATGGCGAATTTAGTGGAAAACAGTATGCTTCATATACTGCTTTAATAGAAAATTGGGGGGATATTCAGCAAAGTATTTTGACACCAATTTTAGACTATTACAAACAGAAGCGATCTGGACTTGGGTATGATGTTTCATATGATGAAAATTACCCTTTAATTGAAACAAATGATAAACTTCTTGAAAATATCAAGCTAGTTGGGATTTATGTTCCATCTGCAAGACGATTTGAAGGCAGATATATTGGACTAACATTTGACTGTACATGGGATGAAGAAAATGGGGTTGGTATACGTCTAATTAATGAAGAAGTAGCTAGGGTGGGATACCAAGATGTGGCACTTTGAGTATTTGTGGGCTACCCAGTGCCGAATATACCCATCGTTCTACCAATAACACATATAACCCATGTAGATGTGTCATTTAGTTTGTACGCACACATCAATGTTTGAATTTTATACCCTAAATAATGTTATTCGGTTACGTTGGATAGGTCGATTATGGTCAGATACCACCATGATCGATCTGTTTTTTTATCTTCGTTGACTTGCATTTTTTAAATTAAGCGCAATATTGTGAAAAGATATCGGGCTGGAGCTGGAAGGCCTGATCAAAACCCCGGTTACGGTAGAGGATCTGGAGCCGCAGCCGGAAGCGCCGTTTGTGACGGAAGTGGAGCCGCCAG
>NZ_NQLZ01000063.1:0-2873 GCF_002276395.1 Paenibacillus sp. 7541
AACACAGTCGGCAATGATCATTGGAGGCGCACTCCTCAACCGTGCTGGACTTAGAGGGGGAGGCCCACGGAATAATAAGCATGATGATCTTGGCGGCGGAAATAGTGGTGGTAGTAGAAGCGGTAGCGGTAATGGTGGCAGCGATCGTGGCGGTGGCGGCAACAGTGGTGGTAATAGTAGCAGTCATGGTGACGGTAAGAAGTCGGGGGATGTGGGGATGGGTGATGTAGGTCGCTATTCAGGAAATCTGGAGGTTGTAAATAAACCTGATGCGGCAGCAGATGCATTAGCTGGTAGAATCGGCGGACAGTCCCGTGTGAAGTTCTCCAATGACCCCGCTCACAGAGAGTTTGACGCTATTAGTGACCAGTATGTTGCTCAATCAAAACCAGCACTTCAAACAGTAAACAAAAGTATCCGTGATCAAATGAAGGCTACTTTTGAGGCTGCACAGGAAACGGGAAGAAAGGTTTACTATCATTTTGAGGGGCAACCTGCTCAATCCGTAATTGATAAGTTGAATGAGTATAGCAGTAGATATGGAATTGAAGTTATAATTGATACAAAACCTTTGAAATAGGTGATAACAATGTATGAATTTCACGGTTGGGCTACTATCCATGAGACAACAGCAGAAGCTGATGCAGGTAGTTTAGAATTGATTATAAAGAACATACAGAGCTTTATTTCAGAGTTAAATTGGAGTAGTGGACTTCTAAAATTGTATCCTGCTAACGGCAACTATTATCTTTCCGTAGGCGGATTCTTGAATCGTAAAACTTCTGAAGCAGAGGAAGTCATTAAGCTTTATCAATTCATCGCGGACCAAGCACCGGGTTCCTACGGCTTGCTTTATACAAGGGACGATGAAGATATCGAAGGCTACGATAATCAGTTTAAAGTCTTTGTTTTAGCCCGTGGTAATATACAACTAAAAGAAGATATGTTCTTATCTCCCTTTGTTCCTGTAGTGGAAGATGATAACGAGTAATTTTTATCATGATCCTTGATTGGCTCCACGCCTTTCAAGGTTTTTTCGTTGGTAGAAGGATGACAACGAATGAATCCATCTCTCAACCAATAACACTTAAAGCAGCTAACGTAGCACCCCGTGTAAATGGGTACTGCTTGCCATCTAACATAATAGTGGTGCCTGTAATGGCAGCGGTAGCGGTGGCGGTGATGATAGCGGCGATCGTGGTGGTAAGAAGTCGGGGGATGAGGGTTCGGGTAAAGCCATGAGCAACATGATCAACAACATAAGAACAAAGACACCATTATTATATTGATATTGATGGAAATCCAGTGTGGTTCCAAAGCTTCTCCTATTGTAATAAAGGACGGTGAGTAAGTATGAAAATAGCTACTTTTATTGAAGAATACGATCTGCATGACAGCCTGTTAGAAAATATTAGTATTAACGGCGAGAAACTAGTTCTCGATATCGATCTCTGTAATTGGAGACAAAAAAATTACAGTCCTGAGGAAGATGAAATGAAAGTAATTAAGGTTACTTTTGAAAATGTACATAGTTATCATTTAGATGCAACAAATGATACGGTAGATTCCGATTCAATCTTGGAGATCCGTTGTAGGGATGTGGATATTTCTACAACGTCGAAAGACATGAAAATCGTCTTTGAAGGTGAAGGAGATATAAAAATAATGACATTTAGAAGTGATAGTGTAACCTTAGAGTAATTAGTATAATCTTGATCGAGTGCTCGTCACTCAGTCATCTTGGCCAACAACTAACTCAGATCACAAAGCGTTATATATATGAACCTATTTATGAAAGAGATGTAAAGGAGATTGTGAAGTGCTGAAAAGATTTAATTTAGCCGTAGTTCCAATTGCGTTTGCTCTTTCACTGAGTAGTTTTATTGCAGCGTTTACTGATGAAGCACCAATCCCTTCTCAGTCACCTGTTGTTGAAACAGAGAATCCCGGAGAAGGCGAAGGGCCTATCATTACCCCGTTCGACGTTCAACTAATTTCGCCGTTCCGTTATACTGGCCTTCCTGCATATGAAAACACCTTTACTGTCAACCCTTCTAATGGGGAGAATGTAAATGTGTGGATAAAGAACTATAGCAGCGCCAAAATCTATATGAAGATCTACAAAAATGGAGTAGAAGTCTTTGAAATTCCCTTTGATGTTGGGGAACAAAAAACTTCTTATATCTACACGTCAGTAGCAAATACTTATAAAATCTATGTGTTCAGTAAAACGGGTCACTCTTTAGATTTTAATGTTAGTGCGAGACAATATTAATTGAATTAAGGTAAAAGCCAGCACCCGTGAATGTGCTGGTTCTTTGTTAAGCTGCTGACTTTTCTTGCAACCAACCCATCATCTGATTTGTCGACAGTAAATCAGACAATATTAAGGGCTTATTGTCGATACTGAACAGGCTCATATAGCCTAAAGTTCCATGGATGCGATCCTTGTTGAACCAGTTGACGTAATCATATAATATCCAATTCCAGGTGACCGTCTTGTGGAAGGTCATCTGGTTCACAGACTCTGTTTTCATGATCTTGTATGTGGCCTCGGCCACAGCGTTGTCAAACAGATAGCCAGCGCTGGCAAGCAGGACGGGAATCATGAGCGAAATACCTATCCATTTTGTGAAGGTTCTGGTTTCATAGCTAATATCGTTGGTGGAAGAAGTTTTTTCTTTTGTAATGGACAGTACCGCTCCCCTGTTTCGCATATATCCCCTCCCCATTAAGACTATGAGATCATAAACATCTGCAGGGATCATCGAACTTTATAGGACTGATCGAAGGTCTCTTGAACCTTTTCCATATAATTGAATTAGAGTAATATCATTAATCTAAGTATGATCGTGACAAATGCATTGTTGTTG
>NZ_NQLZ01000064.1:0-2449 GCF_002276395.1 Paenibacillus sp. 7541
GGGGTGTAAACCTAAACAAGAGTGGTCTGACCACTGAGCAAGATAAATACTACAGAACAAAAATTAATGATGCAGAAGCACGTGGTGATATAGAAGCAGCAAATAATGCAAGATATGAACGATATATTGAGAAACAGAAAAATCTTGACAAAGAAATAAAACCTAGAGAAGAATGGGATTCAGATCGAATACGGATGGAAAATAATAGACAGCGTGGTAGGGTAGAAGAAGAAAGTGGAAGGAAAGCTTTGGAACAACATCTTGGGCAAAAATTAGATAACAATAATACAGGAGAAATTAGAACCCACACATCTAGCGAAGGACATGTCACACGACCAGATAGCATAGGGCGTAGCACTAATGGTGAAATTAATTTAGTCCATGACCATAAACATAAAACTGGTGAAGGTCAACAAGTCATCCATAATGATAGTCAAATGCGTGCACAGAGGGAAATGCTTGAAGATAAAGTGAATGGTTTACATGTAGTGACGTTATCAAGTGATAAACCTAGCTTAGCTGACGTTCCACCAAGTCCTAGACCAAGTGCTCCACTAGGAGAAAAAAGTAAAGTTTACTATACGGATCCATTAAAAAATGTAATTACTCACGTGTGGGAGACAAATCCTCGCCTTCCTGGGGGAGGTAGATGGAAGAAACTGTGAGTACAATTTGGGAGGGCCTGCAATGAAACCTGATTTACTATCAATTTCTATGTTTCCAACAGTGTCTTTGGATATAGAAGATAAGATTAGAAATTTGTTGGAAATTTTTGAGGCGAATGAAAAAATGATTCCTACCTACTGGGGAAATAGTGATGGCGTTAAGGTAGAATATAATCGTAATGAAATAATAGAAAAAGTAATTGCAAAAGACAAGATTTCTGAACTGTATCTTTATCGAGATAAAGCCGCAAAATATAGTGGAGTGTTTGATATTAAGTGGAGTCAAAGATCTTTTTTGAAAATTGATTTTCATAAACCTATTTCACCTAAATTATTAGCGAGCTTTTATGATTTTTCTGATAAAATTGCTCAATTGGTAAAGCCGATTTATGGTGTAGCTCATATTTTTTGGCCTTCAACATACCCGTGGAATAACGAAAGAGAGCGTATGCAAGTTTGGATGGATGTTTGTGCTTATCCCGTACCGGTTCGTTTTTTTCCAAATGGCCCGCTCGGTATAGGAGCTAGAACGTACTTCAGTGGGCATCTCCTCGAAATGTTTGGAAAGGAGTTTTTGCTTGATTGCCCTGGAGAGGTTACAGAACCAGACTGGGGGGGAATACGTATTGATGTACTTCCTTCCTTTCTCACATCGGATAACGACACTTTGTTAGAAAGTTGGTTATCGATAATGAAATATTTACAAACGTCTCAAGTACTAGCTATTCCTAGTTTTGATGAAGATAAAATGGGAGTTTCATTTTCACCGAATACTGCCTGGAAAGAATATTTAAATAAAAGCTGACCAACAGAGGTGAGATTATGAGTGGACACAGCAACGAACGTCATAGAGTAATGCAAATCATTGATCATTCAAGAAACGAAAATGAGATAATTAATGGCTTAGAGTTGGATTATATTGATTTATCCTTTTCTGATTTATCTCAAGTTGCTGGAGATCGTATATATGCAAATGAAATTAATTTTAGAGGTTCTTCGCTTATAGGAGTATCCCTACGTGATTGTGAATTTATTGCTGCTAATTTTGAGAGCTGTAACTTTGAAGGTGCTGATATCGCTGACTGTGTTCTAAGTGAGGCAAACTTTAGTAAATCTCAAATGAAGCATGCAGAAATTAAAATAAGTACATGTATTGAAACGTGTTTTGATGATGTTGATCTTTCTTATGGAAACCTCTCAGGCACTACTATGTTAAAAGCTACATTTCGTCGATCCATCCTAAAGGGTATTCGAGCCCAGAAGGTTAACTTCGATCAATCTGATCTGACTAGTGCTACTCTGTCAGATGGTGATTTTGAGAAGTCTGATTTTATTCAGGCTATTTTAACAAAGGTTGAAGCTAAAAATGCAAACTTTGCTGGAGGGAATCTTACAGGGGCGAATCTTTCATATGGAGATTTTACAGGGGCTGATTTTTCAAATACAAATATTGCTAATGTGATTTGGAAAGGAGCAATAGTAGAGGGTGCGAAATTCGATGATTCTGCAAGAGAAATCGTCCTTAAAGGGTTGTAGTAATGATAACCGGAACATACTAGTAAATGCCTGAGGAATAGAGACCATGACAGCTTGAAGAGGGTCATTCATTTTACCTAATCCAAATTTTAAAAGCTTATTCTACCTTGTGATCTTATGAGGGGAATGAGCTTTTTTATGGTGAAATTTGCAGAGACATCAGAGAGACAACTTATAAGCGTCAGTATCCATAGAGGATCTAGAGCCGCCGCCAGAAGAGAAGAAGGGCTTCTGGAGCAAGGTGCTGC
>NZ_NQLZ01000065.1:0-2296 GCF_002276395.1 Paenibacillus sp. 7541
GGCCGACCAGCGCGGCAGCGAACGGTTCGATGTGCTGCAGGGCATACCGACTTCCGAGACGCTATATGGCAACATTTTTGCAAGGAGCTACCTGGCCCAGCATACCTTTGTCCAGATGTCCGGCGTCTGCACTTTTGAAGTGAATGTCGAGAAGAACTGGACGCTGCACTGGGATTCCGGGCAGCCGGGACCGGAGGATGCCGACGGCAACCCAACCACCGTGCCGGATCCGCAGACCGACACCGAGACGGTGGTCGAGCGATACACTGTCGAGCGCCCGTATGCCTACTGGGTTATCGACAACCTCGAAGTCTACCGCATCGATCGCGGTCTGCTTCGAAATTATGCGCTCCCCGGCGGCGAGATCACCATTTCGCCGCAAGGCTACCAGCCGCCGCCGTTTACCGCCAGTCCAACCGGCAGCTTCGAGCCACCTTCTCCGGCGGACCCGATTACCGCTCCGCCAGGCACCTATGGCGGCAGCAGCTTCACCAGCCGGCCATCCCCACCGAGCGAGAATTTACAGAGCGTGGCCGAGCAAGGCGTCGAGAAAGTACAGGTGACCAACGACACCCTGGTTTTCAACGGGCAGACCCTCATGAGCGGCAACCGGGTTGCGGAAACGGGGCCTAGACCAAGCTCTATACCAGAACCGCCGCAGATCGATCAGAATGTGCTGTACAAGCCTGGTAATCTGATCACGCCGGACAAAGTGAACCGGGCCAACACCACCAGTGCGGGAACGATCTTCTACACCCTGCTTCCCGGGAACATCAACGGCGGGGACAACAAGGAATTCCCGATTCATGGCATCAACACGGTGACCGTGCATACGCCGGTGGTGAACTACTCGTCCGTGACCGACGATCAGCCGCACAACCAGAAAACCAACCCGAATCCGAACCGGGCGGCCTTCATATTGGACCGGCCCTTCACCGTACGCATTCCGACCGCGGGGCAGCATGTGAACTATCCGGGCTACGGAAACCGGGACTATGCCAAATACGTTCGGGTCAAGCAGGTGTATTTTCCGTTTGATGTGTACAGCGGGGATCGGCGCACCTTTTACCCGAAGCAGACCTGGATTACCATTCCGACGGCTCAGCTGGATACCGAGTTCTTCCTCCCGGTCTGGGTCGACGAAGGGAATTATGACGTGTACTTCCGCACGATTGCCGAGAATGCGCCGCCGGACTTCACCCCCGAGGCGGGAGCGAACCGGGACTGGCGCCATCATGTGGCCACCGATATCGAGCCGGTGGACGTGATCGGGCGGGTCTACGATTTTCATATTACCGACATTGTGGATTACAACTGGGAGACGGTGTTCCGGACGGTTAAAGGCAGCGCGAATCCCACCGGGGCGTCCTATTGGACCGGACTGCGCGATATTGACGGCTGCACCCGTGGCAACGCGCTTCCGTATACGCTGCCGGTTGCGCCGGGCAAACATCCGGTGCAGGGCTATAAGAACGCTGCCGTCAAGACCGGCTACCATTTCAAATTCGACCTGAAAACGAAAGGGAACATGTTCGGTCCGCGAGATGCGATTTCGATTACACCGAGCTTTTACTTTATGAACAAGGACGGAACGGGACGGCAGCCGGTCGATCTGTACTACCACAGCGGCAAGCAGTACTTCATCCGCATCGGCTCGCCGCAGGATACCGAGAAGCGCTACGTGATCCTGAACGAGCGGCTGAGAAATGTGCCGCAGCAGGAACTGCAGGACACGGCAGCGTACATCTACCAGACGGGGGGCGCGCCTTCCGGCATGAGCGGCGCGGCGTATGCGAGGCAGTATATCGAGAAGCTGAGCAAATCCAAAACATGGGTCGGACGCTACGACTGGCTGCTGCTGCCGCCGGAGGTACGCACCCTGCTAGGGCCGAAAACGAACCTGCCGGCCTCGGTGAACCCGCTGCGGGCGAATGCGTCGATCCAGCATTGGTACGGGGAATACAGCATCCCGGCAGATGTGTATGTCGTGCCGAAAGGAACGAATGTGGCCGAGTATGGGCGGACGAACCGGCTGGATGAGAAAGCGGACATCTTTTTGCGAAACGGTTATATTATTGTGAATTTCAATATCGAGACGATTCGCGAAGGGAACACGAGTCAGCCGCATTTGCAGTACATTCATGCGCCATTGATGAATCAGTGGCGGCTGGAGGGCTATGGCAGCACGTATGCTGACCCGTACGGAAATACGTTTCCGCTAAGGGACGGGGATGTGGTGTTTTACCACGGGGACCAGTCGAGCCGAGGGGATTTTCGTTCGCAGGTGCCGCACTAG
>NZ_NQLZ01000066.1:0-1900 GCF_002276395.1 Paenibacillus sp. 7541
GAAAAAGCTGCGTGACAGGGAGCCCCTTGTCTCGTGAAGTCTAGCTTAGCCCGAGCTGGCTAAGGTCTGGCACCCTGACGGGGTGCTTTTTCCGGAAGTCCGCATACAGTTTGGCCCGCAGTTCCTTGTAGCTGTCCATTCCACGCAGTCGTTCATCGGCGAGGATCTGGTCGATGAGCTTGCTGTCGTATAGCGCTGCCTCGTAGCTGCGATAAACATCTTCGCTGTTCCAGAAGTCTTCTGCGCTGCCACCAGCAATCCGGATCCGCTCCTTCATGATCGATTGGACGAGCCCTTCAGCGGCAGCGCTCGATTCCGCCTCGCTCAACGCGCTCCGCTGCATATGGATCATCTCCCTGATTTCCTCCGGCGTCACCGTTATGCCCAAGCTCCTGGCATAGTGCACGACCAGTTGGCCGGTCACCAGGCTCTGCAGCACTTCAGCATCCTTTACACTTTCGTCCGATTGATTCAAGGCTAGAATCAGCTCTCTGTTTTTCTTGGCAAACACAAACTCTGCAA
Source organism: Paenibacillus sp. 7541 (assembly GCF_002276395.1). Taxonomy (NCBI): domain Bacteria; kingdom Bacillati; phylum Bacillota; class Bacilli; order Caryophanales; family Paenibacillaceae; genus Paenibacillus; species Paenibacillus sp. 7541. Next base: position 523 of record NZ_NQLZ01000066.1, read on the forward strand.
GGGATATGCTCACTTCCTCGGTCTTGATAACCCAAGGGGATTGTCCTTCCGTCTCGAGAAGATATTGAATGGACTGGATCGAGTCGAAGGTGTCGCGGATCAACTGCTTGTTCTCCTCCGTCAGGGCCGCAGCGCTTGGCGGCGGCAGGTCCTCCGCAAGCTTCGGTGCTGGTGTGTTGGCGATGTCCTCCAGCTGGGCAGCGGGCGCGCGGTCACAAGCGCTGATCGCCAGCAGAACGGCTGCAAGGCCCAATAGCGACAGCTTACGCATAGGGATTTTCCGATTTCGGCTGCTCAATGGCACTTCCTCCTTGTTAAGCTCTTGCCATTATTAACGCTGTGCGTATCGGCCTGGTTACATTTTTCTTCCAATGCGCTACAATAAAGAATGAAATCGTTTACCGTATTCCCTAATATAAACAAGGAGATGATCCCTCATGCAGTACACCTCGTTAGGCAAATCCGGCATGAAAGTCAGCCGCCTGTGCCTGGGCACGATGAATTTCGGGCCTTCTACCGATGAGCAAGAAGCCTTCCGCATCATGGACGCAGCTGTCGATGCTGGCATTAACTTCTTTGATACCGCTAATATCTATGGTTGGGGTGAAAATTCTGGCCTGACCGAGACGATTATCGGCCGTTGGTTCAAGCTCGGCGGCGGACGGCGTGAGAAGGTTGTTCTGGCGACCAAAGTATACGGCTCCATGAGCGATCCGCTCGACGGACCGAACAATGAAGCCGGTCTGTCCGCCTATAAAATCCGCCGTCATCTCGAAGCTTCGCTGAAGCGGCTTCAAACCGATCATATCGAGCTGTACCAGATGCATCATGTTGATCCATCCGTAACATGGGACGAGCTGTGGGGTGCGTTCGAGGTCGCGGTGTCCCAGGGCAAAATCGGCTATGTCGGCTCCAGCAACTTTGCCGGCTGGCATATTGCGCTGGCTCAGGCTGCAGCCAAGGAGCGTCATTTCCTCGGACTTGTCTCCGAGCAGCATAAATACAATCTGAATTGCCGCCTGCCGGAGCTTGAGGCCCTTCCTGCGGCCAAGGAGCTGGGCCTTGGCGTCATCCCTTGGAGTCCGCTTGACGGCGGATTGCTTGGACGCAATGCGCTGCTGAAGGTGGAGGGCTCGCGCAGCGGCGGCAACACCGAGCGCATCGAGCAGCATCGCCAGCAGTTAGAAGCGTTTGCCGCACTGTGCCAGGAGCTGGGCGAGCCGCAGGACAATGTGGCGCTCGCCTGGCTGCTTGCCAACGAAGCGGTAACCGCCCCGATTATCGGACCGCGCACACTGGAGCAATTTGAAAGCTCGCTGCGCTGCCTGGACGTCAAGCTGGATGAGTCTGTCTTGAAGCGTCTGGATGAAATTTTCCC
>NZ_NQLZ01000067.1:0-1510 GCF_002276395.1 Paenibacillus sp. 7541
TTTTTAAGTGGTCACTTCAAGAGGGGAAATGGGGGGATTACCCCCTGTTTTCCAGGCGATCCAAGTGGATCGCCATCTTCTTCATATTCTGCACGGTTGCTGTCATCAGAGCTTGTTCCCTGACGTTTTGCAACCCGCGCAACCGGCAATAGCGAAACCCATGGAGCTCTTTGGCATCCGCGAAGCTTCGCTCAATCGTTTCTTTTCGTTTTCGGTATAAATACTTACCGGATCGACTGAGCCGGTTGTTTCGTACCCATTCCTTGCTGTCTTCCCAGACATGGCGCGTGACGACCTTGCGGTGATTCCGTGAACGGGTACATTGCTCCAGCATCGGGCAAGTCTTGCAGTGCTTCGGGTCGGAGGCATATTGCCGGTATCCTTCTCGATTCGTGGTGCGATACAACAATTCATGCTGGAGCGGACAAATATAACGGTTACGCTCGGCATCATAGGTAAACTTCCACTTCGGAAACAAGCCTTGGGTCGGATGAAATCTCCGGTGAGCAATCACGCCAAAGATCCCCCGTTCCTGCAATCCTTTGCAGATGGGGGTTGTTAAATAACCTGAATCCAGGGCAACGGCTTCAACTTCAAAACCAAATCGCTCTCGTTGGCGATCCAAACGCGACAAATACGGTACAGAATCATGAACGTTTCCCGGCGTGACGTGGACATCGGTAATCAGATTGTATTTTAGATCAACGGTCCGGTGATCTAAATAAAAGAATCCTTCCGGTTTGCCATCGCGAATCATATAACCGCTATCCGGGTCGGTTTTGCTCACCTTGATTTCTTTCTTCTCGACCACATCCTCTCTGGGTTTTAAAGCTTTTTTCCATGCGCCTTCCGGTCGGCTTCTACTGCGCCATTGAGTTCGTCCATGTAATCTCGTGTGTTTTGTAGAACCTGCTGCTTGGTGTACTGGTGTTTGTTCGCATTGGCCTTCACATGCGTGGAATCCGAAACCAGGACTCGTCCGCCGACCATGCGATGCTCGATTGCCTGCAGCACAATCTCATCGAAGATATCTTGAAAGATAGTAGTGTCTTTGAAACGAGTCCGTCGGTTCCAGCTAATGGTGGTATGGTCCGGAACTTTGTCTGTCAATCCCAAACCAAGAAACCAACGGTATGCCAGATTTGTCTGAATCTCGCGTTCCAGTTGACGTTCTGAACGGATGCCGTAAAAATAACCGAGGAAAATCATCTTAAATAACACGACAGGATCGATGGCTGGTCGCCCATTATCAGCACAGTAAAGCGGACGGACCTTTTCGTCGATGAAAGAGAAATCGATATACTTGTCCACTTTACGAAGCAGATGATCGTGGGGAACCAATTCTTCAATCGAAACAAACTCGTAAGCCTGCTGTTTTTCTCGGTTAGAACGCAACATATTTAACACCCTTCCGAACAGTTTATTTACTAAATATTATACAATATTAACGCGGTGTCGTGTTGAACTAAATACACAAAAAAATAGCTGTCGAGACTTTCTCGACAGCCTG
>NZ_NQLZ01000068.1:0-1477 GCF_002276395.1 Paenibacillus sp. 7541
CCCTGAGAATGCCTCAAAGAAACCAAAAGCTAAAAAAGCTAAGAAGTTAAGGGAACAATATTTAGGAAGAACACCAGGGAAAAAATCACGTACTGGACGTGAAGTGATAGAAAGAATGAAGAATGAAACTCCTCCCAGGATTAGGACAACACGTAGTGGTAAAACAGAGTTTATGGATAGTGAAGGAGAATGGCATGATCTTAGCGAGGCAGATATGGCTCATATAACCGATGCTGTCTCATGGTGGAACAAAGAAGGAAGACATTATGGTGCGAAGTCAAAGGAAGTAAGGGAATGGATGTTAAACTCCGATAATTATGTATTAGATCACTATAGGCTGAACCGCTCAGCAGGTGCAAAATTAGGTGAAAACTATTTGCCACCGACCAAATAAAAATGGAGGTGAAATTTTTGGAACTAGATGACAAAATTCATGCTCAAATTATAGAGTTATGTGAAGAGGGAGATTCACTAATTGAAGAAGAAGAATTTAATAAAGCGATAGAGAAGTATTCCACGGCCTTAGAATTAGTGCCATCTCCGAAGATTGACTGGGAGGCAAGTACTTGGATTTACACAGCATTAGGTGATGCTTATTTTATCAATGATGATTATGAAATGGCAAAGACTAATTTTTATAATGCCCTTAATTGTCCAGATGGCATTTCAAATCCATTGATTCTCTTGAGACTTGGAGAGAGTCTATTTGAGTGTGGGGAGTTGAATCAAGCAAAGGAGTACCTGTTAAAGGCTTACATGTTGGAAGGTTATAAGATATTTGACGAGGAAGATGATAAGTATTTTAAATCAATTAAAGATATTATTTGAGGAGGATAAATTTGGCTACTCTACAATCACCTATAAAAGAGAAGTTTGAATCCCTTATTAATAAGAGTAATGAACAATTCGAAATTGGTAAATATCATGAATCTATTATAACTCTCGAAGAAGCATGGGGGTTATTGCCTGAACCAAAAGGTATTTATAGTGAAGAAAGCTTTCATCTAGTGAAAGATATTATTGACACTTGTTTTGTTATAAAAGATTTCAAAAAGGCAAAAGTATGGTCGGAAAAAATTTATTTAACAGGATTTGCGCGGAAAGATACTGGTAAAAAGGAATTTATGTCAGGGAAAGTTGCTTTTGAATTGGGTGATTTAGAGTTGGCAAAAGAGTTTTTTAGCATTGCTAACAAAAAATCGGAAGGCCGATGTTTCGAGGATGAGGACATCAAGTATCTTAAATGTTTTAAAAGTTAAGTCTTAAGATGATAAGTAGGGTCTGTCAACAGTTTTGTGTATACTCACCGAAATATATAAGATGAACGCTACTATATTATGCAACAGGTCGATTATGGTCAGATACCACCATGACTGACCTGTATTTTTTATCTTCGTGATTTTCATTTTTTATATTAAGCGCAATTTTGTGAAAAGATTTCGAGGTGGAGCTGGAAGGCCTGATCAAGGCCCCGGTC
>NZ_NQLZ01000069.1:0-1184 GCF_002276395.1 Paenibacillus sp. 7541
AGTTTTCGTTGTGGTCGATGTTGGTTGTAAAAATGGATATAGGCTTCAATTCGCCTTTGTGCCTCGTCCATATTTCGGATATCATAAGGATAGAGCCCTTCCGTTTTGAGATGCGAGAAGAAGCTCTCCATCGAGGCATTGTCATAACAATTTCCTCGGCGAGACATGCTGATTTGGGCGCCAACCTTTGGCAGCATGTCGTGGTAGGCATAGGACGTGTACTGGAATCCCTGATCGCTGTGAACGATCAGTCCAGTCACGTTTTTTGTCTTGTTAAAGGCATTCTCAAAGGTCTGCAGCACCAGCAGATTGTCGTTTCTCTGACTCATGTGATAGGCTACAATCTCATTATTAAATAGGTCTTTTACGGCAGAGAGGTAGATCCACGACTCACCTACACGGAATTGAGTGACGTCCGTAACCCATTTTTGGTTCGCTCTATCTGCTTTAAAGTCGCGCTTTAGCAGGTTTTTGGCAACACGTCCTTCGGTTGAAGAAACGTAATTACATCGATGTTTACGCCGAATTCGTGAACGGATTCCAAGTGCTTGCATCAGCCGCAGCACTTTCTTATGATTCATCCAGACCCCGTGCTCCTGCAGCAAGAACAACTGGATCTGACGGTAGCCATACACTCCGTTGTATTGGTCGTAAACCTTCTGTACAAGTGCCTTGTCCATTTGATCCCGATCTTGACCTTTGCGTTTGAGATAAGCATAGTAGCCACTTCTAGAGACGCCAAAAATCTTACAAAGAGCGCTCACTGAATACTCTTTCGCGGCTTTCTCGACGCTAATATATCTTTCCGTTTCATCTCCTGCATCCAGATTTCCAAGCACTTTTTTAACATTTCATTTTCTCGTTTCAGCCGGCTCATTTGTCTGTCTTGGTCAACATATTCGTCTCGTCTTCCACGATGATCGATGAGTCCAAACTCGCCGAATTCCTTGTACTTCTTCATCCAGTCTTTGAGACGATGTCTGTCTGTCATCCCAAACTTCTCCATGATTCTGCGATAAGTCCAGCCTTCCACCAAGTGAAGATGTATCGCCTCCATCTTTGTCTCGTAGGAATACTTCTTAAACTTCTGACCTTTAATTGCTGGCATAAAAAATGCACCCCCTAGAATTTTATCGGATCAACCAGGGGGTTAATCCAATGTCTATTCTAAGGGGTGCACTTCA
>NZ_NQLZ01000071.1:0-724 GCF_002276395.1 Paenibacillus sp. 7541
ATTAAGGTGAGGCGCTGTTTGTTTATCAGATGATCATCTCTTCCTTACATCTTCATTATAAGTGAAAAAAATCACAATATATGTGATTTAAATCACATTATACTCAAAATTTTAATTGCTTATTTTTTGGAGAGTGCAGACTCCCTGTTGGGGTGGGGGTTAGCATCATGATCCCGTTTGATCAGGCAGCTTCCTGAATCAAAGGGATCATGATGCAAGCGTGGTGCGAGACAACAAACATGTCTCAAGATTAGAAACCATCTGATCATGGGGGCGTAATAATACGTATCTATGTACACGGAGGCGATGAGGATGGAAAATTACTTTGTGGGTTGGGGAACCTTGGCATTGATCAATGCCGGGCTCGCCCAAGGGAAAAATCGCAGCGGCCTTAACTGGTTCTTCATCTCGTTATTGCTCGGTCCGTTAGCGACCTTTCTGATTGTTGTTTTTGCCAAACTGCCGGAGCAGTGAGCCGATTGGAAGCTGCATCTGCAATTGTGTGAAAAGGGGACTATGGACAACATGAAGCCATGCAATACAAGTGATCATGCGCCTTCTGAAACTCAATAGACAAAAGGCGACCGAGACATGCTCGATCACCTTTAGGGGATTGCCTGGGATTTTCATCCCAGCTGTATGTGAGTCAGGAAGGAGGATGCACCCATCCTCCAATCCCGTGTTAAGCCGTTTGTTTTTTCATGCGGGCTGCCGGTGTATGTCC
>NZ_NQLZ01000072.1:0-553 GCF_002276395.1 Paenibacillus sp. 7541
CAAGTCCAGCGGCGCTAATCCAAAACAAAAATAAATATCAAACCAAGGAGTGGTTCATATGTTTAACAATTGGCTGAGAAACAACAAAGTTGCAATGTGGCTCTTGACGGTCCTTCGGATCTACATCGGGTATGAGTGGTTAACCGCTGGCTGGGGCAAACTAACCGGCAGCTTCGATGCCGGAGGCTTCCTGCAAGGCGCCATCGCCAAGGCAGCCGGTGACCATCCGGCGGTGCAAGGCTGGTGGGCCGCCTTCCTCGAACATGCTGCCCTCCCGGGCGTGAAGTTCTTCAACTTCCTCATCCCGGTCGGTGAAGTCCTCGTCGGTCTCGGACTGATTCTCGGTACCTTCACCACCTTCGCCGCACTGATGGGACTCGTGATGAACGCTGCGTTCCTCCTGTCGGGCACAGTGAGCACCAACGTGCAGCTGCTGCTGATTGAAGTCCTTATCATCGTCGCTGCTGCCAACGCCGGCAAAATCGGCTTCGACCGCTGGGTGCTTCCTTTCCTTCGCGGACTGTGGACCAAATGGACCCGCAAGGGCTATGAC
>NZ_NQLZ01000073.1:0-550 GCF_002276395.1 Paenibacillus sp. 7541
ATAACCAGCGTCAGCAATCACGGTTTTAGGCATGGGTAAAGAAGACGCAGCAAGTTGCTCCATATGCGGAATGAAGCAGCGTGTGTCCGTTGGTCGTTGGTGAAGACTATAAAACAAAATAAATTGGTTTTCCGTTGCCATCTGTACATTGTAACCTGGTTTAAGTTGACCATTTTTCATGTGATCTTCTTTCATTCGCATAAACGTAGCGTCTGGATCGGTCTTGGAGTAGCTATTGCGATCACCAAAGCAAGCTTTCTGCTGATCATACTTGGCCAGACGTGGAAGAAAGTCTTGACGAATCTTTTTCAGAGGCTGTTTCCAGGCACTACGCTCTTTTCGTAAGGCTTTTCTCGCTTCACTGTCATTGGTTTGAGCGATCTGTTCAGTTAAGCGCTCTACTTGTTCTTCTAGAATAACAGCTGTTTCTTCAAGCTGTACAGGAAGCTCATCTGGATCGGTAGCTACCATTTCACTAGCTTCTTGCTGCGTGAGCGTATGAATATGCGCAAGGGTTGCCTGCACCTTTTCTTTGAGTTTCTCTTCAAAG
>NZ_NQLZ01000074.1:0-541 GCF_002276395.1 Paenibacillus sp. 7541
GCTTCGACTTCTTGCATGGTGTCTTCCACGACTTTGTCACGGTACTCATTGCTGAATAGCATTCGGCCCGCCCATATCGCCGTGTCTCGAATGTCCTCGGCCGTCCCAATCGTTGCATTATAGAGCATCGATTTCCCCGTTCCAAGCGGGTCCTCGAACAAGGAGATTGCCGTATCCTTTAGCGAGCTACCGAGCTGGATGGCCCCGATCTTCAGACCTTCCCAGAACTCCCCGGCCTCATGCTGCACTGCATTCCAGGATTCCTCAACTTTTCTCCCGGCATTATCTACAGCCCCATAACCTGCCGGCCCTCTCATCATAGGGAATGCTCCCAGCGTATGTCCAGCAACCTGGATCGGTTGTACCCGCTCATCTGCGGCCTTAAAACGCTGTGCGATGGCTTTAAGCTCCAAGCTGGTCCGCTGGATATGCTCGGTCGTCTGCGTCATCTCCCGATGCGCCCTCTGGAAATCCGCATAAAAACGGGACCTCGTCGTCCCTTCCCAACCAGACGCCAGCGTATGGATGCTCTGATTCAACG
>NZ_NQLZ01000075.1:0-532 GCF_002276395.1 Paenibacillus sp. 7541
GCTGCCTTCCTGGCCCACCATCACTACTTCCCCTGCGGTTGCCACTGCCTCCACCAGCTGTAACTCCTAGGCTGCTGTTTCTGTTCCCGCCGAACCTTCTGCCGGCCACACTGGACAGCATTCCCAATGCGGTCAAGCCTTCCTGCGACACCCAGCCCTGCTCCACCGCTTTGTTCATGGCCATGCCCTGGACTTCGATCATGCCATAATTGGCTGCCGTCTGGCCCGCCATGCTCATCGCCATGGCCATCCGCGGATGGCCCATCTGGAAGCGCTGCATCCCTTTCTGCATCTTCTGCAGAACATCCAGCTGGTTCAGGTTGCTGCCTAGTCGCCTTGCTCCCGTTACCACTTTGCCCAGCGCGCCCGGCCCTATCGCCACTAAGCCTGACGCCACTTCCTTTGCCGTTTGCACAAGCGATCCGGCTTTGCCTGACACTTTCTGTGCCGCGCTCGCCAGCTTGCCCAGCTTGGCGGCATTCCGTCCGATCTTCGCTCCGCTTGCCACCCAGCCTGCGAACGGGACCGCTGC
>NZ_NQLZ01000076.1:0-496 GCF_002276395.1 Paenibacillus sp. 7541
GCTGAGGCATGCGGATGCGAAACCGCACATCGGGAGGGATTGCGGCCGTACTGATCGCTGTTCACCTTCACGTCGCCGTAGAGCAGCTCCTGCGCATCGAAGTGAAGGGCAGCATGGCGAATTTTGTGCAGCATTAACCAGGCGGTCTTGTAAGTGACGTCAATCACTTGACTGAGCCGCATTGCGGAGATGCCATCCGGGAGCAGGAACAGATCCAGAGCCATGAACCACTTGAGCAAGGGCAGCCGGGTTCCTTCAAAAATCGTGCCCACCAAAGCCGATGTCTGATGCTTGCACCGTCCGCACTCGAACAATGGAACACGCCGGGAGTTCAGACGACTGCACCCGGTATGGTCACAGCGAGGGCAAACGAAACCGTCTGGCCACTTCATCGCGATCAACGCCTCCATGCAGGCTTCCTCGCTGTGGTAACGGCTGTGGAATGGTTGAAGCACTGTCTCCTCACGAAACTCCATATCTGCTCATCCTCCCGAAC
>NZ_NQLZ01000077.1:0-467 GCF_002276395.1 Paenibacillus sp. 7541
CTAGCTCACACGAAGTGGATGTGCAAGTACCACATTGTGTTCACCCCGAAGTATAGACGGAAAGAGATCTATAATCAAGTGAGAAAAGATTTAATCGAAATCTTCAAACGATTGTGTAAATACAAGGGAGTAGAGATCATAGAAGGCCACATGATGCCAGATCATGTACATATGCTGGTAGCCATTCCCCCAAAGATATCAGTATCATCGTTCATGGGATATCTGAAGGGAAAAAGCTCACTTATGATATTCGAGAAGCATGCCAACTTGAAGTATAAGTATGGCAATCGAAAATTTTGGGCGGAGGGATACTACGTCAGTACAGTAGGATTGAATGAGGCAACCGTCGCAAAATATATCCGTGAACAAGAAGCACATGACCAAGCAATAGATAAATTGAGTGTGAAAGAGTATGAAGATCCATTTAGCAGAAACAGTATCAAAAAGAAGTAAACCCGTTTAACGGG
>NZ_NQLZ01000078.1:0-467 GCF_002276395.1 Paenibacillus sp. 7541
TTAGCTCACACGAAGTGGATGTGCAAGTACCACATTGTGTTCACCCCGAAGTATAGACGGAAAGAGATTTATAATCAAGTGAGGAAAGACTTAATCGAAATTTTCAAACGATTATGCAAATACAAGGGAGTGGAGATAATCGAAGGCCACATGATGCCCGATCATGTACATATGTTGGTAGCAATTCCCCCCAAAATCTCAGTATCATCATTTATGGGATACCTGAAGGGGAAAAGCTCACTCATGATATTCGAGAAGCATGCTAGCTTGAAGTATAAATATGGCAATCGAAAATTTTGGGCGGAGGGATACTACGTCAGCACAGTGGGCTTGAATGAAGCCACCGTGGCAAAATATATCCGTGAGCAAGAAGCACACGACCAGGCAATTGATAAACTGAGTGTGAAAGAGTATGAAGACCCATTCAGCAAAAACAGTAGCAAGAAGAAGTAAACCAGTTTAACTGG
>NZ_NQLZ01000079.1:0-439 GCF_002276395.1 Paenibacillus sp. 7541
CAACCCTTGGGACCTACTTCAGCCCCAGGATGCGATGAGCCGACATCGAGGTGCCAAACCTCCCCGTCGATGTGGACTCTTGGGGGAGATAAGCCTGTTATCCCCAGGGTAGCTTTTATCCGTTGAGCGATGGCCCTTCCATGCGGTACCACCGGATCACTAAGCCCGACTTTCGTCCCTGCTCGACTTGTGGGTCTCGCAGTCAAGCTCCCTTATGCCTTTGCACTCTTCGAATGATTTCCAACCATTCTGAGGGAACCTTGGGGCGCCTCCGTTACTCTTTAGGAGGCGACCGCCCCAGTCAAACTGCCCACCTGACACGGTCCCTGTACCCGATGAGGGCACCAGGTTAGAACCTAGATACGATCAGGGTGGTATCCCAACGGCGCCTCCACCCAAGCTGGCGCTCAGGTTTCCTAGGCTCCCACCTATCCTGTAC
>NZ_NQLZ01000080.1:0-406 GCF_002276395.1 Paenibacillus sp. 7541
CCGTCAGACTTTCGTCCATTGCGGAAGATTCCCTACTGCTGCCTCCCGTAGGAGTCTGGGCCGTGTCTCAGTCCCAGTGTGGCCGTTCACCCTCTCAGGTCGGCTACGCATCGTCGCCTTGGTAGGCCATTACCCCACCAACTAGCTAATGCGCCGCAGGCCCATCCTCAAGTGACAGATTGCTCCGCCTTTCCATATCCGGCCATGCAGCCAAATATCCTATCCGGTATTAGCTACCGTTTCCGGTAGTTATCCCAGTCTTGAGGGCAGGTTGCCTACGTGTTACTCACCCGTCCGCCGCTAAATCTCAGGAGTGCAAGCACTCCATCGATTCCGCTCGACTTGCATGTATTAGGCACGCCGCCAGCGTTCGTCCTGAGCCAGGATCAAACTCTCCAATAAAGAT
>NZ_NQLZ01000081.1:0-387 GCF_002276395.1 Paenibacillus sp. 7541
CTTCGGATTGCTCCTAACCGCTCCCCTTAACCTTCCAGCACCGTGCAGGCGTCAGCCCGTATACTTCGCCTTACGGCTTCGCACAGACCTGTGTTTTTGCTAAACAGTCGCTTGGGCCTTTTCACTGCGGCCCCCTCGGGCTATTCACCCTACCGAGGCACCCCTTCTCCCGAAGTTACGGGGTCATTTTGCCGAGTTCCTTAACGAGAGTTCTTCCGCGCGCCTTAGAATTCTCTTCTCGCCTACCTGTGTCGGTTTGCGGTACGGGCACCTTCACCTGACTAGAGGCTTTTCTTGGCAGTGTGAGATCATGACCTTCGCTACTGTAATTTTCACTCCCCATCCCAGCCCAGCCTTAACGATGTGCGGATTTGCCTACACATCAGC
>NZ_NQLZ01000082.1:0-370 GCF_002276395.1 Paenibacillus sp. 7541
TCGCTTATGCGATATTAATTGGTTGCGGGGGCAGGATTTGAACCTGCGACCTTCGGGTTATGAGCCCGACGAGCTACCGAACTGCTCCACCCCGCGTCATTAAAAAGGGTTGCTTCTTCACATTTCGTAAGTCGTATAATGGTGGAGGCTGAGGGGATCGAACCCCCGACCCTCTGCTTGTAAGGCAGATGCTCTCCCAGCTGAGCTAAGCCTCCAGGACAACAACGACTATTATCATATCAAAAAAGCTGGTTATAAATCAAGTCTTTTCTAATAAGAAATATGGTGACCCGTAGGGGATTCGAACCCCTGTTACCTCCGTGAAAGGGAGGTGTCTTAACCCCTTGACCAACGGGCCATATTTAAAATA
>NZ_NQLZ01000083.1:0-331 GCF_002276395.1 Paenibacillus sp. 7541
CCACCTTCCTCCGGTTTGTCACCGGCAGTCACCTTAGAGTGCCCACCATTACGTGCTGGCAACTAAGATCAAGGGTTGCGCTCGTTGCGGGACTTAACCCAACATCTCACGACACGAGCTGACGACAACCATGCACCACCTGTCTCCTCTGTCCCGAAGGAAACCTCTATCTCTAGAGGGGTCAAAGGGATGTCAAGACCTGGTAAGGTTCTTCGCGTTGCTTCGAATTAAACCACATACTCCACTGCTTGTGCGGGTCCCCGTCAATTCCTTTGAGTTTCAGTCTTGCGACCGTACTCCCCAGGCGGAATGCTTAATGTGTTAACTTCGG
>NZ_NQLZ01000084.1:0-317 GCF_002276395.1 Paenibacillus sp. 7541
AATTGTCGCTGGCTGTACGATCGATGAGGCCGGTGAACCGCAGCAGGTCAAGATCCGCCTGTTGCCGCAGAGCCGAGGAACCGATACTAGGGCCTCTCGCCGCGATCTAACCGCATTCATCGATGAGCACGTGGATCGCCTTGCATCCGAAGTCCAGTTGTCCACGCAAGCTTTTCGATTGTACGCCCCTTTGCGGAGCGTGGTAAGAGAGGCGTGGGTATCGCTGAAGAATACATATGGTGCGTTGGGGAGGAAGCATCTGCAGGCGTATCTGAATGAATTCACAGGACGCCGCTGGCTTCGCGTGTCCGGAACGG
>NZ_NQLZ01000085.1:0-317 GCF_002276395.1 Paenibacillus sp. 7541
GGTTGTCGCTGGCTGTACGGTCGATGAGGCCGGTGAACCGCAGCAGGTCAAGATCCGCCTGTTGCTGCAGAGCCGAGGAACCGATACAAGGGCCTCTCGCCGCGATCTAACCGCATTCATCGACGAGCACGTGGATCGCCTTGCATCCGAAGTCCAGCTGTCCTCCCAAGCTTTTCGGTTGTACGCCCCTTTGCGGAGTGTGGTAAGAGAGGCGTGGGTATCGCTGAAGAATACATATGGTGCGTTGGGGAGGAAGCATCTGCAGGCGTATTTGAACGAATTCACAGGACGCCGCTGGCTTCTCCTGTCCGGAACGG
>NZ_NQLZ01000086.1:0-310 GCF_002276395.1 Paenibacillus sp. 7541
AAGAGGCTGTCTCAAAAGTCATCGTAGATGACTGAGGGACAGCTCCTTCTTTAATTTGTAAAACAAAAAGAAACCTCTCTTTGGTAAAATGAAGGTACCACCCAAACATTTCCCTAAAGGAGAGGTTTCTTTGTACATTCAATATACCATGGACCAACTGTTTCTGCCAATGGACCTTGAGGAAGATATTCCACAAAATCACGTCGTTCGCATCATCAACGATGCCGTCAACCGAATCGACGACAAGATCTTCGAGGCCGCCTACTCTGGAGGCGGTCGTCCTAGCTTCCACCCCAAACTCATGACGAAG
>NZ_NQLZ01000087.1:0-301 GCF_002276395.1 Paenibacillus sp. 7541
CCGCTTATGCGGTAAATTGGTTGCGGGGGCAGGATTTGAACCTACGACCTTCGGGTTATGAGCCCGACGAGCTACCGAACTGCTCCACCCCGCGTCATTAAAAAGGGTAACATATTCACATTGTTATTAAAAGTGGTGGAGGCTGAGGGAATCGAACCCCCGACCCTCTGCTTGTAAGGCAGATGCTCTCCCAGCTGAGCTAAACCTCCGTGGTGACCCGTAGGGGATTCGAACCCCTGTTACCTCCGTGAAAGGGAGGTGTCTTAACCCCTTGACCAACGGGCCGTATATAAAGTCCGTG
>NZ_NQLZ01000088.1:0-290 GCF_002276395.1 Paenibacillus sp. 7541
CCCCGGTCCTTCGACCGGAAGATTATCATATCATGCCATAGATTTCAGTGCAACCTGCAATTTATGGAAGTGATATGAGTATGATGGTGGAGCCAAGGGGGATCGAACCCCTGACCTCCTGCGTGCAAGGCAGGCGCTCTCCCAGCTGAGCTATAGCCCCAAAAAGGAACCTCATCACTAAATATGAAGTTGAAATGGTGGGCCCTAGTGGACTCGAACCACCGACCTCACCCTTATCAGGGGTGCGCTCTAACCAGCTGAGCTAAGGGCCCATATCATACGCTTGGCGA
>NZ_NQLZ01000089.1:0-283 GCF_002276395.1 Paenibacillus sp. 7541
GGCTGCGCACTATTTTCAGAAGGTGAACCAATATGCTCCTTTACAAACCTCGCATCTTCCTCACTGAACTCTTCCCTGACCTCATAACGAGCATTAATTTCATCCAATTTTTCTCGAATTTGAATATCAGATAATCCTTCTTCTGGTGCTGCAAATGTCATACCTAATCCGCTAATAGTAAGCCCTAAAACAAGTAATGGTGTCAAAACTAGTCTCACGATTTTCTTTAACATCGTAAATCCTCCCTTGTATTAATTGTGGTTCTATTAATATAAACAATCAA
>NZ_NQLZ01000090.1:0-275 GCF_002276395.1 Paenibacillus sp. 7541
ATGGAGTTACAAAGGTTTAGATTAGTTGAACAGGTCTGGAAAGGCCGGCCATAGAAGGTAAAAGCCCTGTAGTCGAAAATGTGAACCCTCCGAGACGGATCCCGAGTAGTGCGGGGCACGTGAAACCCCGTATGAATCTGCCAGGACCATCTGGTAAGGCTAAATACTCCCTAGCGACCGATAGTGAAGCAGTACCGTGAGGGAAAGGTGAAAAGCACCCCGGGAGGGGAGTGAAATAGAACCTGAAACCGTGTGCTTACAAGAAGTCAGAGCCC
>NZ_NQLZ01000091.1:0-248 GCF_002276395.1 Paenibacillus sp. 7541
GCCTCGATCTTGGTACCGTCGACGAAGTAATGCTCTAGCTTAATGTAGCCCTCTTCCACAAGCAGTTCCAACACAGCCGTGAATACTTTTTCGAGAACGTCTTTCATCCGCTCTGAGCGGAATCGGTTTATGGTGCGGAAGTCCGGGCGCTGCCGGGCGGCAAGCCACATGAAGGGGATGTTCTCCCTCACAGCCTTCGCAATTTGACGGGATGAATAGATCCGTTGGCTGTAGGCGTAAATGATGAT
>NZ_NQLZ01000092.1:0-240 GCF_002276395.1 Paenibacillus sp. 7541
TATGCAAAAACCCACCAAAGTGACGTGAAGCTTCGAAGCTGATTCCGATTACTTTGGCGGGGCCCGGAAAGATCTGAGGATCTGAAGGGGTATGCTACGGATAATAACGCAAATCGTTTCGTATCTAGTTTTCAGGTGATCAAGCCTAGGTTGTAAGGATACAAGTGATGCTTACAATCCAGTTGATTACGGCATTTGGCGATGCCGAATCCTGATTATTCGTTTGGTGGCGATAGCGGA
>NZ_NQLZ01000093.1:0-226 GCF_002276395.1 Paenibacillus sp. 7541
GGAAGCGCAAAGCATCAAGCCCGGCATGTGGCGCAAAGGCAGGAGGCCGGGCTTTTTGCGGGAGGGCAAGGAAGTGAATGCATGCGGTCAGTTGACCGCGTCATGCAGGAAGGCATCGTGCATCTCTCGCTTGGTGCGAAAAGAGGCTGCACAATAGATCGTGCTTGTGGGAAGGTGCGCGAATCGCCTCCGGTCGCTGTTAAAATCGGGAAACGTGGAACGAATG